>NZ_BDHD01000001.1:0-82833 GCF_054786075.1 Treponema sp. R6D11
AACCCCCCTAAAGGTACCAGGAAGACTACCTGGTCGATAGGTTGGAGGTCTAAGCATGGTAACATGTTCAGCCGACCAATACTAATCTGCCGTGAGGCTTGACCATATTATTGTTCCATGCAAAAACCCCACAGGGGTTTTTGCTTAGGAGTTTGCTTCGCAAACTCCACACAGCTAATTGTATTTACAAATTTATGTGAGTACGATTAGTTATAAAAGAGTATTATTGCCCGGTGATTATTGCGGAGGTGGCACACCCGTTCCCTTTCCGAACACGGAAGTTAAGCCCTCCCGCGCCGATGATACTGCCTCTCTAAGGGGCGGGAAAGTAGGTCATTGCCGGGCTTTTTTATTTTAAATAACTGGCGTGGAGTTTTGCCTAATGCAAAAAGCTACGCTTTTTTTTACCCCCTAACCCCCTTGGGGGGTATTTTTTTTTAAATCATGTATAATGAATATGATGAAAAAGTTTACTATATTTGCTGTGTTTATTTCCCTTCTTCTTTTTTCAGCCTGCACACGGCAGACTGCTCTGAAGGACGGGCTTTTAATCGCCCTTAGCATACAGCCGCAAGCCTGGTTTGTTTCGCAGATTGCAGGCGACAAAGCGACTACCATCACGTTCCTTCCGCCGGGACAAAATCAGCATACTTTTGAGCCTACCCCGAAGCAAATACAAACGCTTGCGTCAGCCGACGCTTGGATACTTTCAGGTGCTGAGTTTGAGATAGGCTTGCGTCCGAAAGTGGAAAAAGTTTTTCCTAATTTGCTCATCGTTGACGGAGCGGAAGGCGTGAAATTCAGGCTTATAACGGAAGATGAAAGCGGCGGTCTTCATAATTCTCTTGAGCTTGACAGGCACACATGGCTTGGCAGAGAACCTGCGAAAATACTTGCCGCTCATGTTAGAGACACTCTTTGTATCTTTGATAAAAAGAATGCGAAATATTATAACGAGCATTACAAATTAACTATTGATTTAATTGATAAAGAATTTGAAAGTTTGGAAATAACATTGGCTCCGTTAAGAGGCAAGAATATTTTTGTTTATCATCCGTGTTTTGGCTATTTTTTTGACGAGTTCGGCATTAAGCAGTCAGCGGTGGAAGTTGGCGGCAAGGAACCCACTCCAAGAGAGCTTAACAATTTAGTAACTAAAATAAATGAAGGACACGCCGTCGCCATTATCGTGCAGACGCAGTTCCCGACAGGAGCGGCAAAAACATTAGCGGCGGCGACAGGTTTGGAAATAATATCTTTAGACCCTTTTGCAACTGATTGGCTTGCGAATATAAATCAAATTGGAAACGCTCTGACAAGGTGCATACGATGAGCGAAATCGCAGTAAATTTTGACTCTGTTTCTTTTTCTTATGGCGATATTAATGTTTTGGATAACGCATCTTTCCACATTCGCAAAGGCGAATTTACCGCTATGGTCGGTCCCAACGGTTCGGGAAAAACTACAGTGTTAAAATTGCTTTTTGGTCTTGAAACGCCAAGTGCCGGAAAAATCGAATTGTTTGAAAACGAGAGGCAGAATAATCAAACTCGTGTAAATATGTCGTATGTGTCTCAAATTATGCCGGCGGACAATTTATTTCCCATAACGGTTCACGGCGTTGTAAGAATGGGGCTTCTTCACCCATTTAACAGATATTTGGGGAAAAAGTATGAGAACGAAGCAGTTAAACAAGCTTTGGAAAATACTGGAATACTTGATCTTGAGTCAAGATTGTATCGAACACTGTCCGGCGGACAGAAACGCAGAACGCTTGTGGCAAGAGCGTTAGCCGCAAACCCAGACCTTCTTGTGTTGGACGAGCCTACGGCAAACATGGACATTGAAAGCGAAATATTGCTCTATAAAACATTGGGAGCTTATAAAGGAAAAGTAACAATCATCGTTGTTACACACGATACAAAATTTGTCACCTCTCTTACGGACAGGGTTTTATCTTTGGGAGAAGGACGCAAGATCGTCCAGAGTGGTGGAGAATAAGTATGCAAGAATTTATTACCGCCTTGTTAAGCCCCAATTTTCCATTTTTGCGTAACGCACTTATCGCCGGCATATTATCCTCGGTTCTTTTTGGAACTCTTGGCTCCATTGTTACAGTGCGAAGAATCGGCAGTCTTGCGGGCGCCGTTTCCCACGCCGTGTTAGGCGGCATAGGAATGGCGCTTTTTCTTTCGGCGACAATTATTCCGGGCTTCCCTCCCATTATCGGAGCGTTTATTTTTTCCGTGTTAAGCGCCTTAGCCATAGGCTTCGTATCGCTCAAAGCAAAACAGCGTGAAGATACTGTAATTAACGCAATATGGGTAATCGGCATGAGTCTTGGATTAATTTTCATGGCAAAAACACCCGGTTACGCCGACCCTTCAGCATGGCTCTTTGGAAACATACTGTTAATTTCCAATACCGATTTAATTTTGCTCTCGATTCTTGACGTGATAGTTATCGTATTAGCATGGCGGTTTTATCCGCAAATAGAAGCCTCGTCATTCGACGCTGAATTTGCCCGCACTCGTGGCGTACCCGTCGATTTAATATTTATTTTACTGCTTGGAATAACCGCCGCCGCCATCGTCCTTCTTCAAACCTACATAGGCATAATGATGGTGATAGCAATGCTCACTCTCCCCTCAGGCTGTGCCACGGTTTTTTCCCGTAGTCTCGGCGGCATGATGGTCTCCAGTTGCTTATTCTCCGTATTTTTTTCAATCTTCGGATTAATAAACGGCTGGTTTTTTGATCTTCCAGTCGGAGCAATGACGGTAATCATTGCGGGATTTGTGTTTTTAGGCTTCTCTGTGTATCGGGCTGTTGGGAAGCGTTAGGGGGTTTTGTTACGAATCATACGAAAAGCTTGCAGATACCTATTGTTATGCGAAATATAAAACTTGATATTTTTTGTAAAATATATTATAGAAGATAAACGGAGGAAATAGTGGTAGAATTTATTAACGAAAAATTAAAGGATAAAATTGAAAAAGTCATTTCAGACTCCTTAGAAATAAAAATAGTTACTGCGTTTTTGAAAAAATCTGGTTTAGATATTTTCAAAATTATTAATCATAATAAAGTATCTGTAATATGCGGTATTGATTTCTTTATAACCGAACCAGATGCATTAAAATATTTGGAAAACAAAAATTTTCAGATAAAAATATTTCATGAGCCTAAAAAGACATTTCATCCAAAATGTATATATGTAAAAACAATAGACAAGGAATATTTAGTTGTTGGTTCTTCAAATATAACTTTTGGCGGTTTGTCTAATAATTATGAAGTTTCAATTTTATTAGATAATGATTTTACAAACCAAAATGTTTTTATTAATTTTAATAAGTATTTTAATAATTTATTAAGTTCAAAATATTGTATAGGTTTAAATCATCAAATATTTATGAATTATTCTGAAAAATATAATGATTTTTGTAAAAACAAAGAAAATTTCGATAAGGAAATAGAAGATAAATTTTATAATAATGATAAACCTGTTACTAATTTAGCAGACTTATCCATAGACGACTGGGTTTATCATGACGATTTTGGATTAGGACGCATTGAAGAAAAAAATGAAGCCAATATAGATGTGTTTTTCATTGAACGTGGTTCAATGAAAATTGGAATTAGCAATAAATTAAATAAGATATTTACTTTTGACAGTAAACTGTTAGATAAATATTTTGAAATAAAAGATGTTAATTCACTTAGTAAAATTATTGACGAATATAGATTAAATGGAAAAAGAACACTGGAAGAAAGAGACATCTTTTATCAAAAATGGAAACCTTGTTTGATGAATGAAATGTCGTCAACTGATATTTATAACTTCTTTGAAGAATCGTCGAAAATCTGGACCTTAATGATGTTAAAAAAGAATATACTTTCAGGTGATGTTGATGAATTTAATGATTATATGAAAATATTAAATAATAATAATTTATCTATTTTGAAACGATTTGAATTTGTCTGTAATAAAGCGAAAAGTGGTAAAATATTTAGTGGTATTAGTTACGGTATTACTTCATTAATTTTAAGTATTCTTTATCCTACAGAATGTATTGTATATAATAATGCAAGCAAAGGTTTTTTAGAATATTTTAATATTAAAATGCAGAAATCAAATAGTAAAAAACAAACAAATAAATATTTTCAATATTCATTATTTGGAAAAATACTAAAAGAAAAATATAATTTTCGTGACTTGGTAGAGGTAGATTGTTTTATAGGTTTTGTAAAAGTTAATTATTTTAAAAAATAATAAAACAAGTGGGATATTACGCATAACAGACAGGTATATACTTCGCTACCTGTCAGCGACTCATCAATTACATCCGTACACGCAATAGTAGCAATTACCGTTTTTTGCTAATGTATCCTTCCTTGTATGATATATCATATATGAGGGATTGTAAATAGTATGCCCCAGAACGCACTAAAGATATAAATCAGTAAAAAGCAAATTAATATTTTACATTTACCTTTATAAATTTTATTAATTCAAATAATAAATCTAATAAAATAGTAGTTTGCGCAATCCCTGCTAAATTTCCGGTAATCAATCTTCTAATATTTGTTGATTCCAGTTTCCCTTTGTATTGCATAAACCAATCTAAAAACATAATTAGCAAAAATATAACACAAATTATTAATGATAATTTTATTTTTAATAGGAATAAAATTATACCTATAATTTGTCCTATTAATATTCCTGTACATCTGCTGCAAATTGGCAACTGGAATCCATTTATAAAAAAACTTCTATCGGTCTTTTGATGACAACCGCATTTTCTGCCTAGTTTAATAAAAAAAAGCCAAACTTTAATCTTTTCCATAAGGATTATTTTTCTTTCTAAAATTTTGTTCCGCAATTATTACATACATAACCGGTTCTTTCATAAGTCCTTGTTTCTGTTTCAGTTTTACCTGAATCGCAAAGACCGCACAATAATCCAACCCATCCAAACACTAAAGCTCCACAAAAAGCGTCAAATAAATTAAATCCTTTCTTTTCTGTATCATTTATAGTATGGGTATAGATAACTTTCGATATATCTTCACTTCCACAATTTGGACAATTCATAAGTTTAATTCCTATACTTAAAATATATCCTTAATATTTTCTTTGTCAATATATAGTAAAATCCTTCCATTTTATTAGTATTGGTTCGGGTGTTTTGTGGCAAAAAATAGTAAAAATTCTTCAAAATATTTTCAAAAACAGTCAAGCAAAATGACGAGTTCGTGCCATATATAGGTGGAGGTTTTTATGAAACATTTGTTTGTTTTTTTTGCGGTTGTTGTTATTTGTGGTTGTGTAGCGCTTACCGCAAGGCGGGGGCTTGGCGAGGGCGAGGGGGAAATCTTTGAGGGAATGGGGCAGGGGTTTAGGGGACCTATTTCCGTACAGGTACGCATGAATGAGGGCAGTATTACAGCGATCGAAATTGTCGATTCTATGGAAGATCGTTTTGTGGGCGGTGCGGCTATGGAAGAATTAATCGATCTTGTCATAATGTATAATACTGCGGATATTGACGCTGTTTCGGGCGCGACAGAAACAAGCGAGGGGTTTTTGGAGGCGGTGAGAAATGCTATACTTAAACAATGATTATTAAAAGAACTTTTAAGCAGTTAGCTCCTCATGTTCTCAATTTGCTTTTTGGAGCGATTTGTTTATCGTTTCTTTTTTCATGCGTTATCAAAAAAAATAATGTAGTTGAGGAATCTTCTAAAGATAATGTTGAGCAGGAAGAAAAAGAAGATAATGCCATTTCGCGTGAGCTTTTAAGAATTTTAAAGGGAGATCCGTACTTATGGCTTCTTGTCGATAAAAATAATCCTATTGGCGATTATGAGCCGCAAGACCTTGTTGTTTTAAAAAGCGCAAATTACGACAACACTGCTGGTATTCAGCTTAGAGAAATCGCCGCCGCCGCACTGGAAGAAATGGCTGTCGCTGCACGGAAAGACGGAGTAAAGTTGGTTGTCAGTTCGGCTTACCGCTCACGTTCATATCAGGCTAATCTATATGACCGTTATGTAAAAACGATGGGTCAGGAAGCGACAGACAGAGTATCCGCCCGTCCCGGTTACAGTCAGCACCAGTTGGGGCTTATCGTCGATTTTTATCCTGTTGATAACGTTTTTGCCAAATCAGCTGAAGGTATCTGGGTTAAGGCAAACGCTTCTAAGTTTGGCTGGTCAATTTCTTTTCCCGATGGTTATGAAAACATAACAGGTTATAGTTGGGAAAGCTGGCATTACAGGTATGTCGGCAAGGAACTTGCGGAATTTATAGATACTTATTTTGACGGCATTCAACAAAACGCGCTTGTGTTTATTCATGAATGGGAGAAAAAAGGGCTTTCTAAAAACGGTATATAATGTTATACTATAAAAATGAGTGATTGTTTATTTTGTAAAATAGCCGAGGGAGAAATCCCAAGCAAGAAACTTTATGAAGATGATGAAATGCTCGCCTTCCACGACATAAAACCGATGGCTCCCGTGCATTTTCTGGTTATCCCCAAAAAACATATTGATAACCTGCTCTTTTTAGATGAAGAAGATGCCGCCCTTGTGGGCAGACTGCTTTACAAAGCGAAAGAGTTGGCAAAAGAGCAGGGGTGTGAAGAAAACGGAGGGCGTTTTGTTATCAACGCCAAAATACACGGCGGTCAAACTGTCGACCATTTGCATATTCATTTTTTGGGCGGCACTCAACTTGGCTTGTCTCTCGGTTGAAGGCGGGATTAATTGGCTATCGAAAAACATATTAACTTTTTTGAACTTCAAAAGGCGTGTGAAAAACCGGGCTGCCCCTTGTGTACAATCGTAAGAGAGCGGGCGTTTAGGTACATCGACAACACATTATTTGAACATGTAGCCGACAGAGGTTTTCGGGCGATTTTCCGAGCCGCGGGAGGTTTTTGCTCTTTTCATTCGAGAGGGCTTGTGTCTTTCCGCGACGGTCTTGCGGTCGCCATATTAAGCCGTGATATTCTTGAAGACCGAATTACTTCCTTTGAAAAAAAACTCCCATGGCGACCAAAAGGACGTTGCCCTGTCTGCGTTGAAAGAGAAAAAATAGAGCAGGAGTATCTTGATTTTTTAAGCAACTCAGGCGGCAACTCAATTGAGGAGCAGGAACTGCGGACATTTTTTACTTCTTCCGACGGTTTATGCGCACCCCACTATGCCGGGCTTTTATTTACGCCAAAGGGTCAAAAAAGAACAGTCCCGGCATGGATCAAAAATTTTCAAGAACATAAATTCAATGAACTTAAAAAAAGACTGGACGTATTTATCGAGCTATCCGCCTACGGCAGACAAAAAGAATTCGCGCAGTTGAGCGAAAAAGACCAGCTTGTATGGAAAGATGCTGCCGCTTGTTTGTCGGAAAATATCGAGTAATAGCTAATACAAGAACCACTCTTATTTACTTAATCTATCAATTACCGGAACCAACGCTTTTAAGCGGACAATCTTGCCGCCGCCGTTTATTTTGTTGCGGAATCTTTCGCCGTCGTCTGCAAAGTTAAAGTCTTCACCTATGAATGGGGCGTAACGTTTTTGTGTCCAATGAAGCGACGGGTCTTTTAATGAAACAGACGGATTAGTAGGATCAAAGTAAATAAATGATTCGTGAACTCCGCGTTCTTCGGGCAGTGAAAAATTATTACAGTGCAGATAACGTATAACGCCTTTTTTAAAATCTATCGACTGTATAATCGCGGAGTGTACTATAGTGCCGTCTACGTCGCGGAAAAGCATAACATCAGCGGGGCGGAGGTTGCGTATTTCATCGTTTACTTGGATTATTTGGGAGTTTTTGGAGCCGAAAAACGAAGTGCCTACATAAGGCGAAGGGCTTCCTTTGACGGATACTCCAAGTACGGAACTTAACGCTCTGCCAAGATCGACTCCGCCCTTTTTCGCCGTATATGAAAGAACATGCCACACAAAAGCGGAACAATCCAATCCCACTAGCCCAATGCAATAAATATAATTGTATACGTCGGTTTCCCTTGCGCCCTTCCCAGAAGTTAAAACGTATGGACGATGCGGAAGCCCCGCAAATGAATCCGCTTTTATTCTTGTAATAATAAAACGATCCGATGATATATTCCATGTCCTTTCAACCAAATCAAAAATAATTACTTTTTCATGCCCCGATGAAAGAGCTTTTATATATTCCGCAAATTCTTTAGAAGCCAATATATCTTCGATAATATCCCAAAGCATTTCAGGGCTTCCCTTACCGTCCTCGACAAAATTTATCGGCGTTTTAAGTAATATGTCGCGTTCCGTATTCATCGCGAACGGAATACGAATATTCATCACTCTGCCGTCGATGATTTTTGTTCTTATGCACTGCCTGTACGCCTCTTCAATGAGTTTTTCCGCTCCGTTACCCCAAAGTTGGGCAGGGTCTGAAAAAGAGGCAAGTTGGTTGGTTTGCGCGAATGTAAATCTGTGACAAAAAACAAAGAAAAATACAAACGCTAAACGCATATTCAAACGGACAGTCATTTTTTCTCCAGTTAATTAATTTTATTACCATTTTACAGAATTTTCAAGAAGCATTTATGCATAGCATATACTTGACAGATTTATTTACAGGGTGCAAAATTAACATAAAATATAATATTTCGATATAGGGGTATTACATGAAAATTTTAATAAGAAACATACTCTTTATTTTCTTGACGGCTATAGTTTTACTTTTAATCGTAACTTGTGTGGAAAATACAGATGAGCCAGACAGCAAAATTGATGATGATGTTATCACATACGGACCTGTAAATTTTGACGCGCTTAATGTTACAGGCGAGCAAGTTTGGATGCCGAATTACAATACAGGAAAAGTAAGCCAGTTGCTTTTAAAATTTGAAGGAGATCGTACTGTTGATGTTGTTGTTGAACTTGTCCAATATGATGGTGGCGGTAATCCCTCTTTTCTTATTAAGTCAGTAGGTTCGGGAGAAATAGAAAAAGGTATTTTAAGTTTTAAAGTTGATGAAGATGAAGTCGAAAGTAATTTACTTGATAGCGATGATTTGCTTAAATATTATTTTAATGATTGGTATGTTGATGTTGATGGTGATGGTAGTATAGATATAACTGTAGAGCCGACAACTGTAAAAGGTAATATAATTACCCTTGTTTCGCAGAAAGATTCCAGTTCAGAACCAGTTGAAGCGGTGATTAGAGAAGGATTTTCAGGTACAAATAATTCGCTTACGGGGCAGTATATTTATTATCTTTATGTAGAGGCTGATTGTACAATTTCCTCGAAAAAAGTAAAGAATACGGATCTGGATTACAAATTCAAGGATTTTAATTTGTCATTAAAAGCCGGATGGAATACAATATGTAAGAATGAAAAATACACAACTACGGGGAAATCATGTTACTCAATAACAGTATCAAATCCTTCAATTAAATGGGTAATGCAGAAGATAAAAAGTAATTAGACAGCAAGCCATTTGCTATTTTCTGCCGGCTAAATACTGTTCAAATTTGCTTAAAATCTCTTTCCTTTGTTTGTAAACGTTTTCCCAAATAACAGGAATACTGTTAGAGCGGATTTCATTGATAGGTTTGGAATCGTAAGGTATTTTGTCAAAATCCGTTCTTACAGAATGCATCCAGCCTGATACAATAGCGTTTTGTCCGTCGGCGCTTAAAAACCAGTTGGAGATTTCTTCCGCTGCCTTTGTGTTTTTGTTGGCGCTCCATTTGCTATTTATGATCATAATAGGAGACGGAATAACAACAGTGCCGTCAGTTGGATATATTACTTCCAACTTGGATTTATTTTTTTCGCGTATACTTAAAATAGCTTCTTCAAGGATCATTACAATCTTACATTCGCCCGATTCCAGTTTTCTTATAGTTTCATCTGAGCCGTAGTCAATTTTTACCCTTTGTTTGCCAAGTGCCTCAAAATAATCATAACTGTATTTGTCTCTTAACGCCGTCACCGCCGCCATAGTAGTACCGGAAACAAGGGGGTTACGCATCGAAATAGCGCCGGCTATTTTTGAGTCAAAGGCAAAAGAGCGGAAGGAGTCGGGAAGAGTGTTTTTTGAAAACTTTTCAGGATTATACGCAAGCACCATATTGCTGATACGAACAGGATACCAGTAACCTTCAGGGTCATAATCAAACGCCAAGTTAGCAGCTTCTTTGGAAATAAAAGGGTGTAGCATTTCTTTTTCTTTTAATTCAAGCGAATATGCGGGATCCGCAGTCATTAAAATATCACAGCCCAATCTGCCGTTTGAGCGTTCTGTAGAGATTTTATTTTCCAAGGTTCCGGTTCCGCCGTAAACAAATTCTATGTTATATTTTGGGAATTTCTTTTTTAACTCTACTTTTACAGAATCAATAACATCCTGATACATAGAAGTATAAATTACTATTTTATTTTTTGAACCTGTATCAGAACCGCCAGAGGCAAAAACAAAGGGAATTGCCGCAGTTATTAATAATATTAAACATATAATCTTTTTCATGTGTTTCTCCTGATTTTATTAGTTTCCAATATTAGGCGCTACAGTTGTTGTTACAATTTCAAAAAGAATCATTTCAACACGGCGGTTAAGCGCCGAATATGAAGTATTATTTGCAAAAAGAGTTTTTTCACCGCCATAGCCGCTACACGATATGCGCCCTTTTAAATTTGGGTTGTCGTAGGTTGCCGGTTGTTTGTCCAATGCGTTATATTCAGCAATAAAAACCCGCTCTACATCTTCTGCCCTGTCATTACTTAAAGTTGTTAACTCAACTTTTTCTTCATCTGTAAATGTAACAGGATTAGCGTGACCATGGAGCATAATAATATAAGTTGGGTTGTCTTTCATAAGCTGCGCCATTTCTTTAATAGTTGACGTATTATAAGCTTTTTCTTGATCAGTAAGATTGGTATTGGCGGCAGAACCGTGATCACCGTTAACCGTAGATGAATCGCCTGCAAATATAACATATTCAATACCGATAATTCTTATACTCTGAAGAATCATACTCGGTGGCTGTTGTTCTATAATGTATTTAATCTGCTCATCTGTAAGATATTCAATAATATCCTGCGGAGGAATATTCTTGATTATTTCTTTAATAACATCTACAGGAATCTCATCTTTAATAATATTTATTATTTTTTCAACATCACCTTTATTTGCCGGGTCTTTAAGCCAGTTTATTATATCCTCTTTGGTTGGCGGCGTTGGTACATCTATATATTTTATTACATCCTGATAAACGGTAATATACTCAGGTACTGTTATTGTTTGATAAATTATTTCCGGGGGAAGTTGCTCATAAACATATTCAATAATTGTCTCCGGTGGAAGATTTACAAAAATAGTTTCATATTGGATTTCTTTATCGATTATTGTATCGTATATTGTTTGGTAGCTTATTATAGGGACATCTTTAATTAACGCAATATATTCAGGTTCTCCATCTTTTGGCTCCGGTTCTTTTTCTTCCCACCATTTTTCCATTATCGGATTTCCCATATCACAAGCTGTAAAACAAATGGCAACAAATACAATTAGATTAAAAATAGACAGTATCGTTTTATTTTTCATTTTTTGTCTCCTATTTGGTCAGGATCAATTTGTATAACTATTAACTCGACGCGGCGGTTTCTGTTTCTTATATCCCACTCGCTTGTAGCGGTTCTTGTGCCTCCATAGGTGATGATAACCATTTGATCTTCACTTACGCCTCTATTTTTTAGCTGTTCCGCCACTGTATTTGACCGCACTGCGCTTAGAGCCATTAAGTCTTCCGCTTCGCTGTGGTTAATCGTATAGGGATTGGCATGACCTTCAAGCCTTACTCGGTAATCTGGATTCTCATTAAGGTCTTTAGCAATTTGATTAAGAACAAGCTCGTTAAGCTGTTGCGCGTCGTGATCAATGCCTATGTTATAACTTCCGATGTCCGGTCCAAATAATATAAATTCAATGGAGGTAATTTTTATTATTTTGATAATCTCATTTGGCGGTATTGTTTTAACAATTTCAATCTTTTTCTCAGGCAATGGGAATTTGTATCCGATTGTAATAGAAGATCCAAAAATATGCGGATACCCGCCCCTGACCAAACCCTCAATATGCAATCTTTGAGTTATCGGCACTGTAACGCCCATCGCTCCATCCGCCAGCAATGAACCGCGCGTCCTTGTTACATCGTCAAAAACATCGTTCCCCCAACCCCTGTACGCCGAAAGCATACCTAGTCCGGCTTGGGCAAAAATATTTACTTTTTTATTTTCATCTTTGCCAAGCCGCAAAAAATTCCAGCGCAGATAAACCTGCCCTTCAAATGTAAGTATGTTGCTGGTATCTTCTTCAGTACTATAGTTTATGCCAAGTTTAGTCCCAACCATTAACGGGGGCGAAAGCCAAAGTTTTGGATCAATAACTAACTGAAACGAGCGTCCGCTGACAAGAATATCGCTCATTCCAAGTCCCGCGTCTAGCGACCAAAAATCTCCTGCCGGAAATTCCATTTGAGCGTATAGCTTACCCGTACATAAAATTGTTAAAAAAGTTATTTGAAGAAAAATAATTTTTAAAACTTTTTCTTTTAAAAGACTCATTATCTCCTCTTATATATAATTATACTAAGAAAATAAACTTCGTCAATTTTACTTTAACATTTTTTTAACTAAAATGTATTTAAGGCTGCTGTTGACTATTTAAAATTTATGCGGATTATTTAGGTTTGTTTATGAGTTATTATAAGTAGCTGTTTATTGCATGAAAATACAGTGAAGACAATACGCCTTTCACTTTAAATACAGTATTTTTTATAGATTAATTACTAGCGTTTTAGTACGGAAACAATCCTTTCTAATACTTTTTTTCTGTCCAAAGGTTTTACGATATAGCTCTTTGCTCCCATAAGTAGGCATTTTTTTACTACATCTTCTTTACCAAGGGCGCTTACCATTATTACATTGGCATTCTTGTCAAATTCAAGAATTTTTTCCAATGCGGAAACACCGTCCATAACTGGCATGGTGATATCCATTGTAACCAAATCAATGTTTGGATGTAAAGCTTTGTATTTTTCTACCCCTTGCGCTCCATCTGCGGCTGTGTCCGCAAGATCGAACCCTTCCGAGGTAAGAATCTGACCTAATTGCTTTGCGATAAACATTGAGTCATCGACAACCAGTACGCGGTATGGCACACCCTCCGGTTTTAATCCTTCAGCGGCCTTTTCATTGATATTAGGCATATCAGTCTTTGCTATCATACCTGTACGCTCCTCTTTTAACTATAATATGATATTATATAAAAATAGTCAAGTGTCGGAAACTCCTATTTGACTATTATTTTTTAAGGCAAATTTGGGGGTAGCGGTGAGTGTGCCTTTTTTATTGGCTCCTATGGCGGAAATAAGCCACAGGGCATTTAGGGAGCTAATTGAGGGTTTTGGAGGCTTTTGCGACGGCTATTTTTCCGAAATGATAAGCGCCGGAGCCCTTTTAGCGGGCGGTCCCAACGAAAAATGGTATATTGACGCCAGTCCGAAGCCCGAAAATGTCGTTTTTCAGGTTGTCGGCGCGGATATTGGGCAGATTTCTGAGGCATCAGCCCTTCTGGACAAGCTTGAATGCGCCGGAATCGACATAAATATGGGTTGTAGCGCCCCTTTAATACGAAAAACAGGCGCAGGAGCGGCATGGTTAGCCTCGATTGACCGCGCCGGAGAGCTAATTTCCCGTGTAAGACCCCTTGTAAAGCGCCGATTGAGCGTAAAATTGCGTATAGGTTATAAGGACGATTTTGAGTATTTGGTTAAATTTTGCAAAAAGCTTGAATCGGAAGGAGTGGAGTTTATTACGCTTCACCCCCGTCTTGTTACGGAAAAATTTAAACGCCTTGCCCGTTGGGACTATGTTGGGCGGTTAAAACGAGAACTAAAAATCCCTGTAGCCGGAAACGGGGACATATCCAACCCTGAGGAACTTGTCCGCCGAGCAGACGGATCATGCGATGCGGTCATGGTAGGGCGGGCGGCAGTGCGTCAGCCGTGGATTTTTGCCCAAGCCCGAAGGCTCGAAGGGGCAAATTCTGATTCGACAAAAACGATTGTCCCAAATATCGAGGAGACCGGACTTCGTTTTCTGGAGCTTTTAGCCCGATACCAACCGCCCGATTTTCATTTTTCCAGAGCCATGCGATTTTTCGGGTTTTTCTGTGACAACTTAAAATGGGGTAATTATTTAAAAACCCAGTTGAACAAGGAAAAAACTTTGTCCGGTATTGAAATGGTTTGGAAGGAGTATTTTAAGGAGAAAGAGGAATAACCACGAACCACACGAACCAGAGCGAACCAAGAGAGCGTCGAGATTTACTACAAATATGTGTGTAGTAGAAAGCAAAAGGGATTAGAAGTTGTTGTTTGAGGGCTTGGTATGGAATTTCACGATAAGATAACGAACAAGAACTACTTAACCCCTCGCTCTTGTCTAACGCACTTATCTGTAGTAGGCTCTAATCCCTCAGTTAGCTCTTTGGTTCGTGTGGTTCGTGGTAGAATCCTTTGCTACTTCTAATGAATCAAATCTTTCTGTTTACGCCGTTCCTTGTCCCCCTTAGCGACATATATCGGTTTCATTGTTCTTGGGTCTAGCCCTGTGTGGTACATTACGGTAGACATGGTTCCGGGGGTGGGGTAAAAGTCTTGCGTTTGTTCCGGGGCAAAGTGTGTTTTTTTTAAGTACTGCGAAAGTTCTTCGGCTTCTTTCATGCCTGCGCCCGGGTGGGAAGTTATAAAGTAGGGTAACAGATATTGTTTTAACCCAAGACACTTGTTTACAGCGGTAAAATCTTCCCTAAATTGTTCATAATTTGAGTGAGGGCATTTCCCCATCGCTTCAAGCACATTTTCGCAGATATGTTCAGGTGCGACTTTTAATTGACCGCTTACGTGAAATTGGCATAAGGTTTCCAAAAATTCTTTTCCTTGTTGCGTATCATGTTGAATAAAATCGAAACGAAGCCCTGAACGGATAAAAACTTTTTTAATACCCGGAATCTCACGCAATGCTTTTAATGTTTTAAGATACTGACTGTGATCCGCTTTTAATTTTGGGCAGGGTTGCGGATACAGACATTCCCTGTTAGAACAAAAACCGCCGTGCTCTTGCTTTTCGCAAACTGGACGGAAAAAGTTGGCGGTAGGTCCGCCGACATCGTGAATGTATCCCTTAAAATCGGGACGTGTGGCAAGAGTACGTGCTTCACGGAGCAGACTTTCTTTGCTACGACCGACAACAGCTCGCCCCTGGAGACTCGTAATAGCGCAAAAAGAACAGCCGCCAAAACAGCCTCGGCTTGAAATTAACGAAAAGGAAACTTCTTTAAGAGCGTCTATGCCGCCTTGTGCGTCATACATTGGGTGTGCTTTTCGTGTAAAGGGAAGCTCGTATAAAGCATCCAGTTCTTTGGTTGAAAGGGGCAGAGCGGGAGAATTTTGAATAACCCAGCGATCCCCATCGTTTTCTTCGATAAGCGGTTTTGCGGTTAAAGGATCGGAATTTTGTTTTTGCATCATAAAATGTTCCGCATAAGCACGTAACGAAGCTTCGTCTTTCTCTTTTACATCTTCATATTTTGGCAGAAAACACACGTCTTTCCATTGTTCGATAGCCGCTCTTCCATGAACACGGACGCAAGTTCCCCTCTCATCACGGATACTGCCAATACTTTGACCCTCCGCTAATCGGCGCGCTATATTTAGTAGCGGTTTTTCTCCCATTCCAAAGACAAGCATATCCGCTTTTGAATCAAGTAAAATCGAGCGGCGTACAGTGTCCGACCAGTAATCGTAATGGGCAAAACGCCGAAGGCTTGCCTCAATCCCTCCGATAATTACCGGCACATCTTTGTACGCGCGCCTAATCCCCTCGACATAAACCAAAGTGGCACGATCGGGGCGAAGTCCGCTTTTCCCTGTCGGCGAATATGCGTCATCGGAGCGTTTGCGTCTTGCGGCGGTGTAATGGGCTACCATTGAGTCCATGTTGCCCGCACCGACTAAAAAAGCCAGACGAGGGCGACCTAGTACAGTATATGATGAGGGGTTTTTCCAATCAGGTTGAGGAATTATTCCGGCGCGAAAACCAGCCGCTTCTAACGCACGGCACAAAATCGCCGCCGCAAAAGAAGGGTGGTCTACATAAGCGTCGCCTGAAACAAAGATGAAATCGCACTGTTCCCAGCCACGCTCGTCCATATCACGGCGGCAGGTTGGCAACAGTTTTTTTTGAAGGGAATCGTTCGGTTTAGACACCGACGACGGCTTTGACCTGGGGTATTTCCTTTTTGAGGTAATTTTCGATTCCCATTTTTAGGGTCATCTGAGACATCGGACAGCAACCGCAAGCTCCGGTAAGTTTTACCGAGACGGTTCCATCATTGTCTACAGAGACAAATTCAACGTCTCCGCCGTCCGCCTGTAAAGACGGTCGTACATTTTCCAATGCGGCTTTTACTTGTTCTTCCATATATGCTCCTTCTTTTTTTAACCACGAACCACACGAACCAACACGAACTTTTACTTCATGTATTGTTGTTGTTCGTATAGTTAGCGATTAAATTCATAAATCGCTATTCGGAGAGAGAGGGATTTGGGGTTCCAGTCGCTGACATCCTGTCAGCTCCTTCCACCCCCGCCTACGCGTTCCCGGCACGTCGTGTGCCGACATCTTTCAAGGCAAGGCTATCGCCTTGGGATTTTTCAAGGAACGCTCCGGTTCAAATCCCTCACACTGCCAACGTGGAGTTTTACGAAGTAAAACTCCTAAGCAAAAAATCTGTAAGATTTTTTGCAACGGAGAGAGAGGGATTTGAACCCTCGGTACCCTTTCGGGCACATACGATTTCCAATCGTACACCTTCGGCCGCTCGGTCATCTCTCCAAAAAATCGGACGGAGAGAGGGGGATTCGGGGTTCCAGTCGCTGACTCCTGTCAGCTCCTTCCACCCCCGCCTACGCGTTCCCGGCACGTCCTGTGCCGACATTTTTCAAGGCAAGGCTATCGCCTTGAAATTTTTTAAGGAACGCTCCGGTTCGAATCCCCCCCACTGCCAACGTGGAGTTTTACGTAGTAAAACTCCTAAGCTAAAAAATCTGTAAGATTTTTTAGCAACGGAGAGAGGGGGATTCGAACCCCCGGTGCCTTGCGGCACAACGGTTTTCGAGACCGCCCGATTCAACCGCTCTCGCATCTCTCCGATTAGGAACTGCATCGCTACACCACCGCGACGATGATTCGCAGTTCGGCGGATATTCCTGTAGAGCTTATTCACTGTAACTAGGGAAAGGGGTTGTGTCAAGGGGACGCGGCAATACAGTCTTTTAATAGCGTATACTAGTGTATTTCTGCCTTTGTAATATGTAATTTTCCGTCATCTTTACGAACGGCTATTTTTCTGAAATAATCGGCATATTGTTTGTCCATTACGGCTATATGACTTAAAACCCAGTCTTTAAGAAAATAGGCGAATTTTTCAAGAACCAGACGTTTACCGGCTTCAAAGTCTTTTACGCTCTTAACAACCGTCAGCGTAAATTCATCGTGAATTTTTTTATGTTCGGCGTAGCCGGGGAATTTGGTTCCAATCATTAATTTTTCTTCCGCCTGAAAATGCTCTTTTATATATTGTACCGCTTGTTGAATAACCGTCGAAAAATAAAGCCTTTCTTTTTTTTCATTTCCGCTGGCATGATTAAACAAATCATTAACAAAATTAATAAGCCCCTTGTGCTAGTCGTCAATTAACTTTACCCCCATAGAATATGTGTTAGACCATGTAACATGATTTTTTGACGTTGGGAGCGCTTCTGCTTTAATAGCCATATTTGTACCTCATATATTAAATATAACGAGATACGAACAAAAAAGAAACAAAAAACGGCATCCGAACTGTTATATTTCCGGACGCCGTTACGCTCTTTTACAGCAATTTAAAGCTCTTCTGCGCGTTTCCTAAAACCTTCGATCAATCTTTGATTAGGTTTTGATTTGCTTTTTTCAATGCTGGCAAATCCGTTAAGGCAGTTTTTCATGCTTTTTCTGCTGTTAGCGTTTGCTTTGTTTTTTTCAAGATCAGGAATGGTCAATGCCATACCCGGCTTGATTTTGTCAGGGTTTATAACCACACCCTGTGAAGCAAGCATAATGATGGGATAATAAAAACCATCGTTATAGGCGCGTTTTGAAATATCAGACAAAGTGTCGCCCTTTTTTACCGTATATGTGCCAGACCCTGTTAAATCAAGCCCTGTGTTGGCATCATACAGGTTTTTGTACTGCTCATCCATGTCCTTTGGATTGGATTGACAGGACATCGTCAGCATTAAGCCGATGATTAATGCTGTTAATACGATTTTCTTCATAAATTTTCTCCTTGCTTATTAAAGTCTGAGTAAAATATAATAAATATTTTTGATTGATTTAAAATTATTATTTGTATTTTGGTAGTATTTACTAAAAATATGGGTTGGGTACTAGGGGTGTTAGTTTCTCTACCCATATAAAAAAAGCCGTCCCGAAGGACGGCTAATAAAATTATAATGTTGTAAATGTATATCAAATTATTTAATACGACCTGTCATAGTATCACCATGAGCACCGACTAATTTGCGGTTGGAAGGATCAACCATAAGGTCCATTTCTTCTAAAGGAATAACGCCGAGTAAGGTTTCTTCTTCATCGGGAAGCACCCAAGCCTGTACGGAAGAAGTCCGCCCGTTCCAGTAAATTTGAACAGGCTCCGTAACATTGCAGGGAGTTTTTGATCCTCCCGCAAGGGTTGCGGAAAATTCATTAACAACGGCAAGCCCTAATTTTTTCCGTAAATCTTCGTTTATAACCATAGTTCTTGCGCCTGTATCAACGAGTGCTGTAACGGTAACGGCTCGTATACTCTGTTCGGTAATATGCCCATCACGTGCCCTGACAAGATCGCCGCCGTTTTTTAGAGTAATTTCAGCCAATACATCACCCATAAAATTATTCTCCTCTGCAATAATTATCTCATAGAAACTAAAAAAAAGGAAGACCCTCATACTGCGGGTTTTTCAGGTTCATTGATAATCTTTGAAAAAATAATAATGCCTATTCTAAAAAAACAAATGTTCGATAACGATTTTTATTCCCAACAAAACAAGAACAGCGCCGCCGATAAATTCGGCTTTTGATTTGTATCTTGTGCCGAAAAGGTTTCCTATTTTTACGCCAGCCATTGATATAATAAATGTTATTGAACCGATTATTATCGCCGCCATAAAAATATTGATTTTAAAAAACGCGAATGTTACGCCTATTGCCAATGCGTCTATGCTTGTGGCTATTGCCAATGCAAGCATTTTTATAAACTGAAAAGAATCTTTATTTGCTTCTTCTTCTTTTTTTGACAGGCTTTCCCTTATCATATTTCCGCCGATAATGCCGAGTAAAATAAAGGCGACCCAATGTTCAAATTTTTGTATTTTTCCCGCGAAATAAGTTCCGGCAAAATATCCTGTTATCGGCATAAGCGCCTGAAAAAAACCAAAAAAAACGCCGGGCGTAATTATTTCTTTGAATCTTGGTTTTTCCACCGATAAACCCAATGTGATTGATACCGCAAAAGCGTCCATCGAAAGCCCTATGGCGATTAAAATAATCTCAAATAGTTTCATTTTGCATTTTCCCCAGTTTAGCTGCTTTTAAAAAAATATCTTTAAAATATTCACCTTCGCTTTCCATAAGTCCGGCTCGTGAAATTATATCACATAAAAAACGAGTTTGCTCCTCTCGGTTTGGATGCCTGTAAAAACCCAAACTTGCAAGAGTATCGGTAATTTCTTCAACAAGGGTAGAAACTTCGCTTTGGTTCATGGGTGTCCACTCTCCTTTAACAGGAAGTTGCGTCTTTAGTGCCAGAAAAAATTCGTAGGCGTAAATCTGCACGGCGTGGGACAGGTTGAGTGAAGGCTGAACATCGGAGACAGGAATATGAGACGCTACATTGCAAAGCTCCAACTCAGAGTCTTCAAGTCCGGTGCGTTCATTGCCAAAAACGACAGCCGCAGAACCGGGACGCTGGGTAAGCCATTCTGCCAGAACGTGAGGTGTCATGGAGACATTTTTTCTGTATTGTCCTCGTCTGCGTGTGGTTCCTATTACAATCGAGCAATCTTTAATTGCGTCATTTAAGTTATTAAAAATTTTTGCTTTTTCCAAAATATCCTCGGCATGAACTGCTCTTATGCGAATTTTTTCCATATCAGGTGGTTTTTCTGCTTTATCAATTACAAGTCTTAATTCTGCAAGCTCCATGTTTTTCATGGCGCGGCAAACCGCTCCGATATTACCTGCGTCTGTCGCTCTGCACAAAATTATTTTTATATCTTGTAAAAACATTCGTTATTATTACTATTTCGTTTTTTTAACGGCTTCTTTTATATATTCCATTGTTAAAACAGGTTTTAGGGTTAATCCTTCTTTTGCCAATATTTCGGACGCATCAGGGTTTCTTTGAATAGCACATAGGACGTTTTCTACAATGCCGCCTCTGTTCCTTATTTCTTGAACGCTTTTTATTATTTGTCCGCCTGTTGTTACAACATCCTCTATTACGCATATTTTTTTACCGGAGACATCAGCACCTTCCGCTATTTTACAAGTTCCGTATTCTTTAGCCGCTTTACGCACAAACGCGCTGGCAATGCCTGTCTCGATTGAAAGTGAGGTGACTAATGGTATCCCGCCCATTTCCAGTCCGGCAAGTAATTCCGTATTTTTTGGAATGAGTAATTTCATTTGCTTTATTATTGCGACTAATAATTTTGGGTCTGCTTCAAACAAATATTTATCAAAATATTCATTTGATCTTTGTCCCGAGCGTAATAAAAAGTCGCCTGTTAAATGCGCTTTTTTGTAAATTTCAACCGCCAGTTTTTTTTTATTCATATTGAGGCTGACACGATTTGAACGTGCGACCATCAGATCCGCAATCTGATACTCTATCCAGCTGAGCTACAGCCTCATTAATCACAGGGGGATTCGGGGTTCCAGTCGCTGACTCCTGTCAACTCCTTCCACCCCCGCCTGCGCGTTGCCGTCGCATCCATGCGCCGACTTTTGTTCATGCAAGGCTTCGCCTTGGGTTTATTACAGCAACGCGCCCCCAGACGAACTATTCTTTTCTGGGGCATTTGTTTGGGGGCACGCTATGCCGCATTTTCCGCAAAACACGCTCAACGTTTCGCGTGCATTCTTTAGCGTGGTTCGAATCCCCCAACGTTCTGCAATTTTTAAAAAAACCTTCTGAAGAAATAAAGAAAAACAAAGTTTTTCTTTATTTCTTCTAAATAACAAAACGCGCCAGCGTTTTGTTATACGGAGCAGGGGGGATTCGAACCCCCGGTACCCTTTTGGGGCACAACTCCTTAGCAGGGAGCCCGATTCGGCCTCTCTCGCACCGCTCCAAAGAGTACAGCCTGTTAGGGCTGCTAATTTTTTAAATAACCCGACGCACTTCTGTAATGAAGGTTTATACCGTTTCCAAAACAGGGGGGATTCGGGGTTCCAGTCGCTGACTCCTGTCAGCTCCTTCCACCCCCGCCTGCGCGTTGCCGGCGCGTCCTGCGCCGACTTTTGTTCATGCAAGGCTTCGCCTTGGGTTTATTACAGCAACGCTTCGGTTCGAATCCCCCAACGTTCTGCAATTTTTAAAAAACTTCTGAAGAAATACAGAAAAACTTTGTTTTTCTGTATTTCTTCTAAATAACAAAAACGCTTGCGTTTTTGTTATACGGAGCAGGGGGGATTCGAACCCCCGGTACCTTGCGGCACAACGGTTTTCAAGACCGCCTCCTTCAACCACTCGGACACCGCTCCAAAGATGTCTGGAATAATTAAACACAAAATTAGGGCGTTTGTCCAGTATTGGAATATTAGCAGAATTTAGGGGGTGGGTCAAGCTCGCTTTTTTATGAACCGCAGATGTCAAATTTATTGGATTATCTATGTAGCATCAAAAAAAATGATAATATATTGTATTTGTTAAAATCTCATAACAGGAACGCCGGACAATTATTTTGAAATAATTTAACCCGGCGTTTTCTATGTTAAGTTATAAACTATTGAGCTCTGGCTGTCTGTCTTATTTGGCTGTCGTCAAAGCCGTCAATTAATTTGACTATTTCAAGCCAATGATTGGCTTCTCTTTCTGATGTGTATGGTCCAAGGCGCACGCGATACCAGACTTTTCCGTTAATTTCGCGGTTTTCGATAATCGAGGTAATGCCTTTGGTGGCAAGTAATTCCCTTGCGTCTTCGGCTCTCACCTGCGCGGCAAAAGCGCCTGTTTGTACCCAAAAGTCATTTATTGTTTTTGTTGATTTTGCGGGCGTAGAAGATTTTGCTGTCGCCGCAGGTTTAGTTGTCGTTGCTGGTTTTGTTGCGCTTGCGGTTTGAGCAGGCTTTGCTACAGGTTCTGGCGTTTTAACCGCGACTACAGGTTGTTCGGGGGCTTTTGGTTTTTCCGATGTCTGAACAGTATCTGCGACTGTTTCTGTGGTGGGAACTGGAACAATAATCGTCAGGTTGTTACCGTCGTTTTTGTCGGTTTCAATAATATTTGTTTTTTGTTCCGGTTCCTGAGAACTGACAATTTCCGTCTGCGCTGGCGTCTGGGTAGGGACTTCATTCCAGTCGTTTTGGACCCTTCCGTTTGAATAAGGAATATTAGCGGCAATTGCGGTATCCTTTGTTTTTGGCGTTAGAACGATAATGGCGACAGTTATGGTTACCAGTAAAAAAAAGCCGACAGAGACGGCAACCAACAGCAGTTTTTTCATTTCTTTTTCCATGTTATTTAATCCCCTTTACAAAGTCGTCAATCCGTCTTTCCAGTCTTTTAGAGCTTGAAAATTCGGAGTTTTCTACTCTATAAATTTCGGCGTTTATTGATAAATATTGAGGGGTGAAATCCTTTTGGCTGGCAATACGCCTTAAAATCTCCCCCCAGGGGAGATTGTCCCGCTTTTTCGCCCTGAAAAGCCGTGTTAAAAAGGGGGCTGTTACAAGGATTAGGCGGTCAAGTTTATGAAAAGCCGAAGATCGGTGGAGCAGGGCGGCGTTTATTACACAGTGGCTCTTTTGGGCGGCTATCCATTCGTCTGTAAGCCGATTTACCGCAGGGTGTACGATGTTTTCAAGGGCGGCTAGTTTTTCAGGCTGTCCAAAGACACGTTGTCCCAATAACCGCCTGTCTGGTGAGCCATCGGGTTTTTTCAGGTCTGAACCGAATTGGGTAAAAATAACGTCTTTTTGGGTATCAAGAACCTGATAGCCTAATTTATCAACGTCCAGAACGGGAAGCCCGCGGGCTTCAAGCAGGGTGGCAATGTGGTTTTTACCCGCACAATAGGTTCCGGTAAGCCCGATAATCATAGTTATTAATCGGCATTATTGACATGGCAAAATATGTCTTTTTGTACTATAATTAATTGATATGAAGTCAAATAAATTACTTTTTACCATTTTATTCGTCTTGATAGGTTGCGGTTCGCTTTTTTTCGGGTTGATATCTTGTCAGTCCGTAAATAGCGCCAAAAAACACGATCCAAAGGATAAATCAATAGCCTCCCTTTTAAACGGTCCCAGAAGCACAACGGCGTCGTTATTAATCCCCGAAGTTGACTCAAACAAGGGTGTCCAAAAGGCTTTAAAAGAAAGAGCCTTACAAATCCGTAATATTTTGGACGCTGTAATGACAATGAACGGAGCAGTCAATCTTTTAGAATCTGAAGCTCTTGCCCCGATTGACTTTGTTTTAAAGAGGCTCACAGGTACGCTTTTATGGATATATTCCGCTTTGGCGTTTCAAAGAGTGCTGTTGTCTTTCTCAGCTTTTCTGATTTTTATAGTGATAATTCCAATTTGCGCGTTAGTAACGATTATTATTTTATGGCGGCATAAAGATAAGACAAAATTATACAAAATTGCTATAGCTTCCGCCGTAATCAGCGTGGTAATTACGTTTGCCATACCTGTTTCTGTAACCGCGTCGACTTTTATGTGCAATAAGATTCTGGCTAAAAAAATAAATACTCTTACCGCATCGATAGAATCCAACGGAAGGAAAGCATACGCTATAGAAAACGAAATATTAAAAGCAAAAAAAGGTAGCAATGTCAATTATACAAGCAGAGTTAAGAATTTAAGCGAAGTGGTTATAGAAGCCGCGATAGATTACAATATTATCAGTCTGTTTGTATTTGTTTTTGTTCCCATTTTAGTGCTGATATTTATTTTCTTCCTAACAAGGTATGCGGTGCGGTTGATTTTGCTATAAATGCCGACTCATTATCTCCTTGGCGTGTTTCTCCATTAACTCTTTCAATATATCATGTTTGCGGCAATATTCAAACGCACGGCAAAGCCGTGTGGTTGAATATTGCCACATAGCATAGCACCAACAAATGCCGCTGTCTGTAATAAAGCAAGGTCGCCTTTAGGCAACCGACAGTGCGAACGAACCAGTAGCGAACCAAGAGGGATTTGAGCTTGCCAGCGATAAAATTGTCAAAAAAAACAGTAAAAAAGGGCGAAATTAATGGGGGTGCTTATAGGTAAATTTACCTATATTTCTGCTGGAAAAAAGGGACGTTTAAATTCGACACCCTTTGTATTTTTTTCATACATTTTTCTTTTGAAATAGTACAAAATATTTTAATATTAGTCAATAAAATTTTAAGTTAAATGCAATATTTCTTTAAACTCTCCATAAATTCTTATAAGAATTACTTTTTAGAAATTCGAGTCCGTTTTTGTGAAATGTCAGATTTAAACGTCCGTTTATTCTCGCGCTTTTTTAGGTAATTTTACCTACATTTTTTTGCCGTTTCCGGCTTATGCGGGAAACATACAAAAACTGACGGCGGGAAAAGACCGCGTGCGGTATAATACCTCTTGTTCTACCGCAAAAAGGAGTTTCTACAATGAAGCTTACAAAAAAACTTTTAGGAATTATCGCAGTTATCGCGGTAATAGGATTTATGGCGCTGCCCCTGACGGGCTGTCAAGACGCGGGAGATGATGAAGACAGCTCAACTTCGGGATCTGCACCGTCAGGAACACAAACTGACGGTGATACGCCGATAACAAGCGTATCTATCTCTATTACCGCTCCAACCCAAGGCAGTACTCCGGTTACAACGGCAACAACAATTATGGTTAATTTTACCAACGCGATAACATGGTCGCCTGCCTTTGATGGAAATGGTAAATTTAAAGCTGGAACGGTATATACAGCGACGATAACGCTGACAGCCCTATCTGGTTTTACATTCACCGGTTTGACCGATGTTAGAATCAACAACAACACACTAAACGCATCAAGTATAAAAGAAAACATCGGCGGAACAGTAAAGTTGGAATACACTTTTCCGCAGACGGAACTATTATTTAACGCTGTCACCTCGTTTGGCACATGGCTCGCTAGCCAAGCCGCCAACGATCCTGCAACCGCCTATCCCGTCGTGCTGAACGTGAGCGGCCTTTCCAACATTCAAAGTTTACTTTCAAGTAACAGCACCAAATATGTCTCCCTTGATCTTTCGGGTACTACCTTTGCCAGCATTGGCGGTGTCGCTTTTCACGGCTGCACCAGCCTTGCCAGCGTAAACATACCTGTCAATGTTAACAGCATTGGGTCTGGTGCTTTTCAAAAATGCACCGAACTTACCAGCGTAAGCATACCTGCCAATGTTACCAGTATTGGAATCGCCGCTTTTAATGGCTGCACCAACCTTGCCAGCGTAACATTCGCAACAGGGAGCAATATCGCGGACGCAAGTTTTGGACAAATGTCCTTTCCTGAAGGAGCTAATGGACAAGGCGGTAACACATTAAAGACTGCCTACGCCAACGGAAAAGAGGGAACGTACACGAGAACGGCAAACGGCTCATCGTGGACGAAACAGTAGGGAAAAATGTATGGAGTTTTGCGAAAGCAAAACTCCAAGCAATCCGGCATAGCCTGATTGCAGTGGGTAGAGAAAGTGAAATGCTATCTGCTAATCACTATTTAATAATTTGCGTTTTTCTGCCTGTACAACGTAGTATTCTGTTGGAAAGTAGGAAAGCGTGGTTTATTTTTAGGTATACATCTTGCTTTCACTTGACTAATCATTTAATTGAGTTGATACTTATAAAGAGGAAACCACCGCTCCCACCTGTTTTCGGAAATCAGAGAATTCGGGCGTGTAGCCGTATCGGGCGATCACCGTCTGTATGGCTTCGGCGGCTTCTTCTTTTTTCTTGTTTATTTTATATCCGGTTATTACAAACTTTTCATACGTTCCTTTTCTTCGGCTTAAGATTGCGATAATTCCGTCTTTTTCAACCCCTGTGCGTTTATCATTGTTTTTTTCTCTAATATTTATACTGTCAGTAATATAACCATTTTTCACAGAGTCCATTATTTTATAAAGTAACGCTGTTATATCATCTTCATTAAGTTTGTCTTTTTTTAACCTTCCTTCAATAATATGTAAAAGCCCATACCCTTCTTTCCCTGTATAGCCTTTATCAATAAAAATATCGCCAAGTTTTTCATTATGGACTGTTTGAGATTTTCCGGTTTCAAGAATCTCTGACAGGCGTTTTAAGTCCTTTTTAATCTGTAGCTCTTCATTTTCATCTTCAGAATCCAAATTCGACATTTTTTCCTCCAAAAAGTATTTTCTCTATATGGGTGTGGACTATGCGTTTTGCTTGACTGTTTTAGGAAAAAATTTAATTTTTTTTTATAATAGCTAATTTACCGCTACAGGTAGCGTACCCTTAAAGGCAAGGTACACTAGTTAATCTCATCGCTCTCTAGATTTTCTCTTTTTTTGTGCTCTTTGGTTCGTGGTTTACTCCTCCCCCAAAAATCGCTTAATAGCCATAATCGAGAACCCTTCGCTTTTTAACAAATACTTTAGCGAGTGTAACTCGCCCTTTGCTTTTTTAGAGTATTTTTTCGCAAACCGCGCGAGCAGGGACAACTCTGTTTCTTCGTCAAGTATGTTTTTTAGAGCCGTTTGTGCGTCATCATGGTCTATGCCTCGCGCGCACAGGGAAGAAAGCAGACGGCGTGGACTGCGTGGCAGATGCAGACGGGATTCAAGCCATAGGCGGGCAAAGCGATTGTCGTCAAGGAGCTTTAATTCTGTAAGTTTGGCAATTACTTCGCCTATGCAGGCGGAGTCGAACCCGCGTCTTTCCAGTTTGCGAGTAAGTCCGCCGGTGCATTGTTCCGCTCTGGCAATTAAACGCAGGGCGGTTTTTTCCGCGCGTAAGTAGGGAGAGGGGTCTTCGTTTTCTTCCAAAATTAGCGTTTGGAGAATTGGAAGCGTCTGCGCGCTCCGGGCTGTCCGTATTTTTTACGTTCAACCATGCGCGGGTCGCGTGTAAGGTAACCGTTACTGCGAAGGCTTGCGTAATTGGTATGATCCACCTGACAAAGTGCGCGAGCAAGTCCGTGACGACACGCTCCAGCCTGTCCGTTACTGCCACCGCCGTATACATTGATTAAAATGTCGAATTTGTTTTCATTGTTGGTTACCATAAGGGGTTGGCGTACCATAAGCACATGCTCGCCCATTGGGAAATATTCGGCAACGTCTTTGCCGTTAATGGTTATTTTTCCGCTTCCGTCACGAATGTAAACACGAGCTACAGATGTTTTTCTTCTTCCGGTTCCTATTCCAAGATTCTTAATCATAATGATTCCTTTTTACGCCTCAATCGGCACAGGTTTTTGGCTTGTGTGCGGATGCTCAAGACCGGGGTAAATTTTTGCGTTTTTCGCCATTTTTCTGCCTAACGGTCCTTTTGGGAGCATTCCTTTAATAGCCTGCTCAAGCGGCATTGTAGGATGCCTTTCTTTTACCTTCTCGTAGGTATGAGCCTTTAATCCGCCCGGATACCCGGAATGGTGGTAATAAATCTTTTGCTCGGCTTTTCTTCCGGTTACAACGATTTTATCGGCGTTAATAACTACAACAAAATCCCCAACTTCTTGATGGGGTACAAAACATGTCTTGTTTTTTCCACGGACAATGGACGCAACCTTTGCCGCAACCCTGCCCAGAACCTTCCCACTAGCGTCGATAATGTACCATTTTCGTTCCACCGATGCGGGTTTTTCAAATACTGTCTTCATATCAATAACCTTTTAATCACCTTTTCAATAAAAATTCTTATTTGTAACGGGAATTTAAGGGTATAAAAAAAACGAAATTGTGTCAAGTACGTTTAGGGGTTCTTTTCCTCTTTTTTTTTGCAAAAAAAATCGATTTTTTTTCATTTTTAGTCAAGCAAAACGAGGGGTACGCACCCATATAGGGGTAAATAAACTTTTGGAGGTTGCTATGAAAAATCTTTACTTTTTACTAGTTTTTGTTTTTGCTCTGTCCGGCTGTTCTAATACCGAACCCGGAACACCCCCCGATGAGCCGGGGATCCTTACCCTGATGACATGGAATGTCAATAACTTGTGCGACGGCGTAGACGACGGCTGTGAATACGATGAATTCAAGCAGTCGGCGGGTTGGTCTCAGGAAAAGTACATGGGCAGGATTAACGCGATATCCGCCGCTATTGGCGGATTAAAGCCACAGCCGGATATCCTTATGCTAGAGGAAATTGAGTCCAATGTGATTCTTGAAGACCTTGCAAAGGCGTTGCCCAAGGACTATGCCTGCTGTCATTTTGCCAATAATCCGGGCGCGGCGATGGGAGTCGGTATACTAAGCTGTTTGCCGCTGACAGAGACAAAAAACCATTCCGTTACCATTAACGGAGAAACTACACCGCGTCCCGTTCTTGAGGCGAGGGTTCAAACGGAAAAAGGGGATATTGTCTTATTTGTCTGTCATTGGAAGTCCAAACTTGGCGATGATGATGTTACTGAAAATATCCGCAGATCTTCAGTCAGGGTGTTGTTGCGCCGGATTCGGGAAATTAAGGAAAATGAGCCTGATACCAGCTTTATTATTGCCGGTGATTTAAACGAAAACCACGATGAGTTTTTCCGGCAGAAAGCAAGTAAGATCTGCGCCCTTATTCCAGATGATCCGTATTGCGTAAAAATGTCCAATGTAAATGTCGAGGGACAAAAAGACTTTTTTGTAATTACCGGAAATAAACCCCCGCTGCCTGTTAATTTTCTGCAGGAGTCAATAGTTTTATTTTCTCCGTGGATGAGCGATTTACAGAACGGCTCATATTTTTACAAATACAACTGGGAGACAATAGATCACTTTTTAATTTCCGGTCATTTCTTTGACAATTCAGAATGGGAATATGAAAAGGTAATTATAGGGAATTATGAGCCTTTTGCCAATTCAAGCGGAATACCGATTCCTTACAACACAAAGACAGGAGTGGGACTAAGCGATCATTTTCCGTTGATATTGACTATTAGGCTATTGGGAAACATATAAAAACTTCAGTTTTTATATGTTTTCATAACCTGTGAAGAATCGGACTTTAGTCCGATTCTTCGTGTAACATCAGAAAACCCAACCGGGGTTTTCTGATGTTACCTAGTGCTTTAACGCGGCGGTTCTAGAGTCAAGGGAGTTAAGAATTACTTGAAGTTTTTCTTTTTCTATTAAGTCAATAAGACGCGCTTCCGTGTATCTTTTGGCTTCTTCCGTGTACTGACCGACGGTAATGCAAATTCCCTTGCCGGCTTTTACTTCTTTTAAATGAGAGTGAAAATCTCTGACAATAAGCTCGCCTATAGAGCCTTGAGTTCTGATAAAACGGAACATGATAGTATCTTGCCATTTTATTGTGTCAATTTCGGCAAGAATATCCGCCCATTCTGCTTTGTTAACGGATATATTTACTATTTTTACTTTTGCTTTGCCGTAGTAAGTCATAACGATTTTTCTGCAAAGGGCGACAAAGTCCGCCGATGAGCCCATCAGAAAGGTTTGAAGATTGCGATTTGCGTTTAATTCAATATATTTGCCTAAAAGGACAGTAACGTCTTTATACGAAGGATTATCATGTTGAAGCTGTTTTAAGTAAGGAATTGCTTTACCTATTTCATTTGTTTTGATTAATGTTGTGGCAAGTTTATAGCGCAATTCGGCTAAAATATCAACTTTTATATTCAGGTGTCTTAAGCCGATTTCAAAATCCTGAATTGCCAATTCATACTGTCTTGTATCAAGATGTATGGTTCCCGCACTGAGACAGCAAGTGGGTCCCATTACCGGGTCGGCGCGCAGGTGGTTATAAATGCGCAGAGCCTGCTCAATTTGATTCGCTTCATGATAACATTCCGCCAAAGTATAAAGCGATTCTTTGTCGTCTGGGGCAAGGTCTATCGCTTTGCGGATAAAAGTCATCGCCTCTTTTGGTTTTTTTAACCTGAAAAGGGCGTGACCAAGACTGCGTAAGACAGCGGGATTATCGGGATCCTGAATGCGCGCTTGCTGTAAAAGCTGAATGGCTTTTTCGTAATTTTTCCTTTCAAATTCAAGAGAGCCAAGCTCGTAATTTACCTCAAAATTATCCTGTCTGTAAGTTCTAGCCGTAGAAAAGCCTTTATAAGCCTGATCCAGCATATTGAGTTGTCTTGCCGCAATACCGTATCTAAGAAAAACCTCGAAATTATCAACGCCTTTTATACTTTTATTTACAGCGAATTGTTCTATCAGATTTTCATAAATTTTCATCGCTTTTTCCCAGTTTTGATCATCAAAAAAAGCGCTGGCTAATATATTTAACGCTTCTGGATCATTGGGATTCTGGGCAAGTCTTTTATTTGCATCTCTTACCGCTGTATCGCGGTCTCTGGATAATTTTCCCGCCCCCAATAAACCACGGGAAGAATTCATAATAAATAAGAAAACGGCTCCTACGAAAATAAGGGCAACAATTCCTAGCACTACTGGAATCATACTTATAATTATCGGATATTTTTGTCATTTCTGATACAAATTTGGCAGTAAATTTGGCGGAAAATGAGCGATTTCTATATAAAAATAGCATAAATTCACGATATAAAATATAAATTAGTATGAATAACCCACTTGACAGAAGGTAAATCCAGCGTATAAACTTTAAAAAGAACCTTTATAAGTTCACTTAAAAGGAGCAGGTTACATGGCATCAAACATTGGCATTAAGATTGCCAACGGTGAATTCTACCCCATAATGGAAGAGAATTCCTCGATAAAAAAAAGAATAATACTTACCACAGTTCATGATAATCAACCCAGCGTTCAAATCGATCTTTACAGAAGTCCGGCGAATACTATGCCTGACGCTCAATATATCGGTAGCTTGGTTGTTGAAAACATAAAGCCGAAACCTAAGGGAGAGCCGTCAATCGAGATGGTAATTTCTTCCGATTACAACGGGGAAATAATTGCCGAAGCCGTTGACCTTGATACGGGGGCTAACGGAGAACATTGTGTATTGACTGTTTCCTTAAAGTCTCTTGATGAATCTGCCCGAGGTCTTAATATTCCAGATTTTGCCTTGGAAGCAAACGAAGAGCCGCCTTCTAGTCTTTATCAACATGCCAAAAAAGTACGGCAAAGCGGTTCTAACTCATGGATTTTAGTCGTGCTTATCATATTGCTTGTTTTAGGGCTTCTTGCCGGTTGGCTGTTCTTCTATAACGGTATGGATACAGTCCGTTCATTTTATAACAATAACATTCACGGAAAATATATTTGGAAGGAGACTGTTAAAAAACAGGAACCCGCTAGAAAACCGGAACCTGTTAAAGAGCCTGAGCCTGTCAAACAGACAGAACCTGTTCAGCAAAAAGTTGAACCCGCGCCCGTGATCCAATCGCCTGTTACCGCGCCCGAAAAACCTCAACAGACGGGAAGAAAACGCAGTCCGGCTCCTGTCGCGTCATATAAAGTTCCTACCACAATTCCAAGAGAGGGTGTGAATTACACGATTCGCTGGGGCGATACGCTATGGGATATTGCCGAAGCGTTTTACCGTAATCCATGGCTGTATCCCAGAATTGCAAAGTATAATAACATCAGAAATCCGAACTTAATTATTTCGGGAAGAACGATACGGATTCCTCCTAGGAATTAATTTTGTTTCGTCTATTGAGGGTTCAAGGTTTTTTTTTACTTTCCCTGTTAGTTTTCTCTTGCGCGTCACAAACAAAAAATAATTATTATTACAAAGGGCTATTGGATAATTCAGTTCCAGAAAAAGCCAGACTGTTTGAAAGAGCGCTTTCCAGCCGCAATGAATATATAAGGCAAGCGGCGGCGGAAGAACTTGCAATTTTAATGTCGCAAGGAAAAACCCTTTCGCGCAAAACAAAAGAACGCATCCGCGCTGAAGTAACAGGTTTTTGGGCTGAAGCTTTTAAGATTGCGGACGCGTTTGACAAAGAAAAAGCGCTTTTGTTTTTCTTTGAACATGATCAAAATTCGCCCTCTTATGAAGAAGCCAGACGGTTTGTCCTTAATACATGCAAAAAAAAAGATATATTTATTTCAGATTGGGAGTTAGCCGCTATTATGGGGCATTATTCTGTTTCCTGCCAGCGTTACAATGAAGCGCTGGATTATTTTCGTGCTTTTAAAATAGGAGACAAATGGTCGGAAGAAATTCCCTATCTTTTTATTAATTATCCAATTTTGATAAATGATTTGGGCAAGGCTTTTCAATACACTCAATCGGGCGGAGAAGGGCTTACCCTTTATTCACAATGGCTAACAAATAAAGAGCTGTCTCTTGATCTGCAGTACAGGCTTAATTTTTATGCTGGAAGAGTCGCGCGCAGAATGGGCGGGCAAAATACAAAGGGTATTGCTCTTTTTGAACAGGCGTTAGCTCTTGCCCCTGACGCAGACCAAATTGACGCCTGTATTTGGTATATTCTTGATTTAACAATAACAGGATCAACCAATACTTTTTTGGAAAAGTTGACAAAATATGTTCCTGATTGGCACAATGGCAGTTATTATAACGATATATTAGAAAGATTTTTACATAAGCTTGTGTCCGAACGCGATTGGAATAAAGTTATAAGAACTTATGATCTGATAAAATACACAAGCGCGTTTTCTTCTAAAATATCTTATGCAAGGGTAATAGCCCGTTCAATAGAAAATAATTATCTGTCAGCTACGGACTTGCGTCTTGCCGCTAAAACGATAGACATTGAAACGGCAGACGCGCTTGCATTTTATCGCGCCGCTTATGACATAGGTATTGTTCCTTCTCTTCCGTCTTTTATTTACCGCTCGCAATGCGCTGATGCTTTAAATGAACCTTTTATGATATTAACCGAAGAACCAGAGCCCAAACCGGGGAAAAAAGAGTATACCCCATATTTTCAATTTATTATGGGTTTTTTTGATAATAAAGCCGTTGATTTTATGCTTCCTCATATCAAAGAGTTGGAGCATAAAATGACTGTTGATGAATTGCGTGTTGTAGCAAAGGCTCTTCATGATGAGGGGTATTATGCAAAATGTATGGAAGTTGTTTCCTCGTATATTTACAAAGGCGGTTCCAGCAGGAACAGGCGCGATTGGGAATTATTGTTTCCGCGTCCGTATCTTGAATTGGTAGAGAAATACGCTAAGGAATACGATCTTGCGCCTTCGCTTCTTTACGGGCTTATTCGCTCGGAGAGCGCTTTTAGGGCTGCGGTAATTTCGCGCGCAGCCCTAGAAGCGCTCTCCGAGCGAATAAGCCCGTAAAGAAGCGAAGGATATGGCGGAGCGTATGCGGCGGAAGGACGGACCTAATTATTTTGGAGAAAATGATTTAGTTGACTCTACAAATCCTGCGCATAATATTCATATAGGCACTTATTATTTTAAATATTTATGCGATTATTTTGATGATCCAATTCTGGCGTTGATGGCTTACAACGGCGGACAAAATAGGATACGCAGATTGCGTTCCGCCAACAGCAAAATGCCCATTGATCTGTTTGTGGAAACGGTTCCTATTCTTGAAACTAGGGATTACGGCAAAAGGGTTCCGGCTGTCGCGAAGATTTATCAGGAATTATACTACAAAGAATAGTATCCGCCATTATGGGTAATGATTGGTAATTACTGCAAAAGAGCGGCTTCAAGTTGTTGGCGGGGATTGCCTTTTTTTGTAATTTTTTTTGCGGCATTAATAAAAGCGGGAAGGTTCTTCCCTGAACGCTCATAAAGTTCCGTGTAAAAATTATCCTCTGTGTGGTATAGCCTGAAAAGCTCCAGATACGCGTTGTTTACCGGTAATTCCGCAAAACCCTTGTAATTATCGTTGGAAAAACGCCTATCATACTCGGTATTAAATCGCTCTTTCGTGGCGTTAATTATTCGCTCTTTTTCCGCTAGTTTTTCTTCCCTGCCGACTTCACTTTTATAAAGGACATCAAGTTCCGCGATTAATTCCTGAAGAAATTCTACATAGTTTTGGCTGTCTTTGTCGGATGTAAATATCTGCCTGTATTCGTCGGAATCTTCCCCGTATCGCTTTGCTATGAAAAGTCTTGCCCCCTCGCTACCGATAAATTCAGCCAGTTCTTCGTTAAAATTAACCTGCCCTTTTATAAATACTGTAGCGTGAACAAGTTCGTGGATAATTAAATCCGCCAGTCTTGAAGGAGGGTAATCCAACATATAGGAATAAAGAGGGTCTTTAAACCAACCCAGCGTACTGAAGGCGTCCACTCCGCGAATCCAGACATCAAGGTCTTTTTTTTCCAGTTTTGCCCGCTCTTTACGCGCGTCCTCAACATTGAAAAAACCCTTGTAGGGCATACGTCCCACAACGGGAAAATTCCACTCGTGGCGGCGGAATGAATCTTTTGCCGAGGCGGAAACAACAGCGGCAAGGTAGTTTCTGTCCAGTTTCACAAAACGTGTGTAATTTTGGCTTTCTTTAAGCCCCAATTCGTCCATTGCAAAGGCGCGGATTTCTGTAACAAGCTGTATAAAGTCTTTGTTATCAATTTGTTCCAGCGGGACTGCGCGATTCAGATACCCCAGTAAGGTTACACCCTGTTTTAATGTGTAACAGCCCGATAATAACCCGCAACCTGCCAGTAGTAAAATGGCGGAGATAACAGGTAAAATAGGTAACAAAAAATGGCGGTTTTTCGTATTCATACTCAATTCTCTTGAATTTTATTTGTTATTATTCTATTATAGCCAAATAGCTTTAGTCAAAGGTATTTATTCGATATAGGAGGAAAATATGTCAAGACCTGTAACTTTATTTTCTAGGCAGTGGGTTGATATACCCTTTGAGAAATTTTGCGAAAAAGCAAAAGCGTTTGGTTATGACGGGGTTGAAATTGCCTGTTGGGGCGATCATCTGGATTTAAAAAAAGCCGCGACTGATCTTAAGTATGTGGAAGAAAAGAAAAATATACTTAAAAACTATGGTCTTAAAGTTTGGGCTCTTGGAACTCATATAATAGGGCAGTGTGTCAGCGACAGCCACGACCCCCGTTTGAACGCTTTTGCGCCTTCAAACCTTGCCGGAAAAAGCGAGGATATTCGCAAGTGGGCGATTCAGGAAATGAAGTATGCCGCGGTAGCCGCGAAGAATTTCGGAGTAAAAACAGTTACCGGTTTTATGGGCAGTCCCATTTGGGCTTACTGGTACTCCTTTCCCCAAACCACGGAAGAAATGATCAATGACGCTTATGCGGCGGTAATCAAGCAATGGACGCCCATTTTTGACGAGTTTGATAAAAATCAAATAAAGTTTGCGCTTGAAGATTACCCCGCCCAGATTGCTTTTGATTATTACACTGCGGAACGCCTGTTAAAAGAATTTAAAAACCGTAAAACACTTGGTTTTAACTTTGATCCGTCCCACCTTATCTGGCAGGGCGTAAGTCCGCAAGTTTTTATCAGGGATTTTCATAAACAAATTATCCATGTCCATATTAAAGATGCCGCAGTAACCTTGGACGGCAAGGCGGGACTTCTTGGCTCTAACCTTGGTTTTGGCGATTTAAGGCGCGGTTGGAATTTCCGCTCGCCGGGACACGGAGACGTTGACTTTGAAAATATTATCCGCGAATTAAACGCGATTAACTACAAAGGACCGCTCTCAGTTGAATGGGAAGACGCCGATATGAACAGGGAAGCAGGCGCGAAAGAAGCCTGTGATTTTGTGAGGAACATAAACTTCTCACCATCCGACGCGGCTGATGACGGACAAAAAGCGGAGTAAGTTTATAGGACGATTAACTCAGTGGGAGAGTGCTACCAAGCGACCTGCGGTCGCACACTGTAAGGAAGGATTAATCGCCAATAACCTAATTGCATTAGGTTATTGGCGGCAGTGACACCCGGTAGAAGTCACGGAATATTTGAAAAGTTGATTTTGTGGACGATTAACTCAGCGGGAGAGTGCTACCTTCACACGGTAGAAGTCACTGGTTCAATCCCAGTATCGTCCACAAAGTTAGTTTTTATCCGTGTACGTCGACTAGTGAGGCTTTGTTTGAGTTACTGTAGGCGGTTCTGCCGCTTGCGGCGTAGGGGTTGTTTCGCAGGGTTTTAATTTCCTGACGAAGTTCCAGCATACGCTTGGAGAGCAGTTCTTTGTTCTTTGTTGATCTTATAACGGCTTCGCTTTTTAGTTTTTCAAGCGACGATTTAAGGCTGGGTACTTCTTCTTGACCGTCTGAATTTTCCAACTTGATTGCCAAGTTTGATTGGCTCTGCTCGGAGACTACCGAATTGTACATTTCTTCAAGCGGGTCGATAACTTTCTGGATAGAGAAAATATCGGCGACTATTTTTTCTTCGATCTCTACATAGGTTAAAAGGTCTTCGGCGCTGCCGGACTCGATTACATTCTGTTGTTTATCAAGTAAGTCAAGATAAGATTTAAACCTTTCTCTCTGCTGTGACAACAGGATTTTAAATCGTTTTAAAATTGCCACCCTTTGGGCAAGCTCCGTAGAATCAATATCTGTTGTTGTGTTTACCTCTTCAGTAAAAATTTGCATATTTCCTCCCTAACGGTTTATCCGGCAATGTTAAGTCCTACTGCCGTCTCTCTATTTGGATTTTCGGCTGTCTTTTGATTTGCGATCGTACTCCATGTGTTTTTAAGGTCTAAAAGCATATCTTTTACAGTTAACATTCTGTTTATATCTTGATTAATATTCGCTTCTACAAGCTCTCTGTTAAACCATGTATATAGAGAAAAAAGGTTTTTAGCAATCTCGCCGCCATTGTCAAAATCCAGTGAAACAGTTAATTCGGTAATGATTTCCTCGGTTTTTAATACCGCTTTGGATATTTGTTCAATTCTGCCAGGATCTCTTTTATCGTGTATATTTAAATGAAGAAGTTCTGTCGCTTTTGTCAGTTGTTTTACAGCTTCATCGTATAGCATGACGATAAGCTGCCCCTGACCGGCAGTTTTTACTTTGGCTTCTTTATATGATGATGACGCGTTTTTATATGACATTATTCCCCTCAAAAAATTATCGGCATTTTCTGGGATTAATATAACATATTTTCCCTCAGAAATCAGGTATTTGCCAAAATTAATCCGACGGTCTGATAACCAAAAGATGACGTTCCTCCTCAAGAAACGGCGTCTTACATGGAATTATTTCCCAATTTTTGCAGTTTTTTTCTAACGGCGACATTTCCGCCTTAATTTTTTCGCGCCTGCCCTTGTAAGCTGCAATTACGCCCCCTGGGGCGCAGATTTTAAAAAGGGTTTTAAGTAACTTGGTCTCTAGCGGTTTAAAGGCGCGAAAAGTTACAAGGTTAAAACGACCGCTTCCCGCTTTTTCCAATTCGCTTTCTTCTACATTAATGTTGGAAAGAGATAATACCGCTTTTGTGTTGAATAAAAACCCCGCCCTGCGCCCCATTCGCTCGATGAGGGTAAAATTACACTGAGGCAGGGCAATCGCCAACGGAATGCCCGGCAGTCCTGCGCCTGAACCGGCATCCGCTATTTGCGGGGTATTTTCCGTGTGAATATTTTTAATCAGTTTAATAATTGTTCCAAGCGGCGCAAGTGAATCCAATATGTGTTTTATTATCAGCTCATTTGTGTCGTTTGCTCCGACAAGTCCGTATGCGGAATTAAAAAGTTCTATTTCTTTTATGTAATTGTTAAGGAGGGCGATGATTTTTTCACGGCAGGGGACGATGAGGTTTTTTATTTCCTCATCGCTTTTGCAAAGAATATCAATGCCTTCGGCTAATAAATTTTTTCCGTCCATGCTTAAATAAAATGTACCAGATTTTTTTCCTCGATAAAGCCGTTTGTCCGCGCCAGAACATAGGTGCAGAAAGAGTTAAGCATTACATCTATAAAAGCGCCTACAGCCGCCAAGTAAAAAGCCATGGGCTTTAAAATCAGGTAACCTGCGCTGTATGCGCCGCCGCCGTAGGTAAGGCAAAGAGCGGCTAAAGCGATGAATGCTCCGTCACCCGGGTGGCGCGCAAGAACAAAAGAAATTAAAAAGGCGTATATGCCGATAGTGAATAAATCAATCGTACCGATTCTTAAATACGAATAAGACTTAATAATAACAATAAATGCCGCCGCCGCTACCATGGCGCTTCCGCATCTGCAAAAAGTCGCAAATAACGATAGGGATATGGAGCTTGAGCGGCGTCTTATGCCGAAATTTTCTTTTGAATGGCGCATAAGCACTGGAATTGCAAAATTAATGTCTCCGGAAAAGAATGCCGCTATTGCCGGTCCCAAAAAACCGTACAGAATATGCCAAGGATTTGTTTTTGGTTTTAGTAAGTATAAAAAGAGCGGCATTATGCCAAAACACAAAACAATACTAAAAATTCCTAAAAGGGCGATTAAATCCTTGTAAACTTTTGCCTGTAATAAGCCGTGAAAATGCACTGCCCAAAACGCTGCAAGGACAATTAATACGAACCCTAAAATTTCGGAAAAGAAGGAAGCGATATGGTAGAAAATGCGCGAGAGCGAATCTACAAGCGATATAACAGGTTTTGAATAGTTACGGTCATAATCAAGACCTAAGCCAAGAAAGAACGCGAATATACACGCAGGAAAGAGGTATACTCCGCCTGTCGAAATAACGCTGAGCATATTGGACGGGAATATATCAAGCAAATTATCTCCGACATTCAGACTTAACACTTCCATTTGCTCTATTGTTCCTATCGGGATTCTTCCCGGCGTAAAAATCATTGTTACCGTAATACCGATAAAAATCACAATGGCAGACGATACCAAGATAAAAAGGATATTCTTAAAAATGATTGGCCAAAATTGGTCGTCCATGCGGAGTTCATAAACCGCTACCGTTAAAGAAAACACCAAAACGGGAATAACAGTGTAACGCCCTATGCCGATGGCAAATTTTTCAAGCCATGAAAGAGCCGCAAAAACATTTGCGTTATCCGGCAAAAGGAAACCGATTATCATGCCCAAAATTGAGCCAATTAAAAATTTAACCCATATTTTCATAGTTATAGATTAGCGTATTTTAAAAATTTATCCTAGAGCCTGATAATGTGCGCAGTAGTAAGAACCTCGCTCCCTGTTTCGGTAATAAGCACGTCATTTTCCAGCCGGCAACCCCCAAGTAACGGGTCATAAAGCCCCGGCTCTATGGTAAAAATCATTCCCGGCTGCAGTACCCATTCATTATCGCTTGAGTTTCTTATTAACGGAAATTCATGCTCCTGAAGCCCTATGCCGTGTCCCAACCCATGGGGCATTTTCTTTCTTGATTTGGAAAAAAGCGTATCTACCGCCGCCGCAACGTCCTTTGCTGGGCAGTCGTTATGTGTCATTGAGACGGCAAGTTTAGCCGCTTTTTCCACAAGGTTGACAAGTTTCTCTTGCTTTTCGTTTAGCTCGCGGGCAAAAGTGAGGGTTACATCGGTGCTGTATCCGCCGAATTTTACTCCAAAGTCCAGAATGGAAAGTCCCTGCCCGCCAAAGGGGGCGCATGTCCAGCTTGGAAAAGCGTGAATAGCGAAACTCCTATCCGGTCCGGCGGCAAGGGTTCCGAAACTTGTACCTTCGCAATCACGTCTGCGCGCTTCCACCTCGATAAACAACGCAGCATCGGCTTCTGTTTTTATCTTCCCAGATATTACATTTTTTTCCAGTTGATCAATTAATTCGTTTGTGATTCCTGCGGCTTTACGCATAATAGCGATTTCTTCCTCGTCTTTGACGGCGCGCAATTTGTTTATTTCTGCGGCAGCTCCGTTTTCCCTGCAAATAATGTCGTAATCGGTAAGCTCGCTTACATAGTCAAGAAAAGCAGGGTAGGGCGTTACAGACGGAATCTCTATTTTTGCTCCGGCGGGGATACCGAATTTTTTAGCGATAAGGGAGATGGCTTTAACAGGCTTTCGATCAAAATCATTGTAACTGGCGATCATTGCAGGCGATTGCACGGCGTAGAGTTTGGCAAGGTTGATGTCCCATGCTGTAAGAATCGCTTTTTTTTCTACGGAAAGAAAAAGGAGAGCGTCCGCTGGGTGTCCTGTAAGCCAACGGATATTTTGGTCTCGTCTTGATTCGGTGTCTTCCAACATCAGGAGAGATATGCCTTCCTGAGCCATCCAATTATAAATTTTTTCAAGCCGCGCGGAAAAGACAGAAGGATTTTTTTCCATGAAAAACCTATCTTTTTTCCTTCATCTTTTCTTTTTCTTTGGTTATTTTTGTCTCAAGTTTATCAATCATCTTGTCTATGGCTTTGATAAGATCAAAATCTTCCTCGGCAACATGAATAGAAACACCCCAGCGGAAATTTACCGTTGCCTCTACATCAAAATCTTTCTCTTTTTTTAAAGTTATTATTAAATCTACAATCATATTCTCGGCGTTTTTAAGCCTTTCGATTTTTTTATTAAGATATTCTTTTGCGTCGTCGTGCAGTGAAAAATGTACTGCTTTAATATCCAAGTTCATTTTGAACCTCCCAATTTTTATTGCTACAACCTGCGGTCTACAATCTGCGATTGTTACAACTTTCGGTTGTAGGAGGAACCCATATCCAGTTCCTTTCTATATTTTGCCACAGTTCTGCGTGCTAGTGCAATTCCCTTTTGGCTTAAAAGAGCGGAAATTTCCTGATCCGAAAGGAGGCGGTTTTCATTGGAAATTATCTCTTTTATTATCTCTTTTACGCTTTCCTTGGAAAATTGCGATCTGTTCGCGCCTGAGCCGCTTATTGAATTTGTGAAAAAATATCGAATTTCATAAATTCCCCATTCCGTCTGCATATATTTGCCATTTGCGGTGCGGGAAACAGTAGTCTCGTGGACATTAAGCTCTTTCGCTATGTCTGCAAGTGTAAGCGGGGCGAGGTATTTTGGACCATTTATAAAAAATGACCGCTGAAATTCAAGTATTGCATTTGCAACCCTTATCAATGTCTGGTTTCGCTGGCTTAAGTGGCTGATAAAAAGTCGCGCTTCCCTTATATTTTCCCGCGCGAAGTCCCTTGCCGCTTTGTCAGTACTATCGCTGAATTTCTCAAAGTTGCGATTAATGCCTAGAACGGGAAACGCCTCATCATTCAGATTGATTGTAAGCCCATCGTCATTTCTGATAACTTTGATGTCCGGTACAACATAGCGTACCTCGTTGGAGGCGAATGTGCGACCGGGGAAGGGATAAAGTTTTTTTATGTATTCGCAGATGATGCGGATTTCTTCTTCGTCGTCAATGCCGATTTTTTTAGCTAGAGCGCTGTATTTTTCACGCTCTACAAGATCAAGGTTATCCAAAATTTTTTCTATTACGGATATTTCGCAGGGAGCGTCGCCTAACAGTGCGATTTGTGTAAGGAGCGATTCCCTGTAATCGCTTGTACAGCACCCCGTAGGCTCAAGCCCCCTTACCAATTCCATAGCTTCGGTGAGTCTTTGTTGCGGCTGTGTAAATAAACTTTCCGGTTTTTCTTTGTGAAAGCCGTCGTCATTTAAATTTTGAATAAGCGTCTCGGCTATTTTCCGTAACTCTTCATCGACAGGTTCAAGTTGTAATTGGCGTAACAGGTGTTCCTGTAAAGTTTCGGGACGCGAAAGCACGCCTTCTATAAAACGGTTGTGTTCTTCCGCCGCTTGAGCGCCGCGCCGCCCGGGGTCAGAGCTGGTTTCAAAATATTCATATACTACTTCTTTTGGTTGCGTCTCTTCTTCGGCGTTAAGGGTGACTGTGCTTTTATCTTCGACTATTTCCAAAGCGGGGTTGCGTTCCAACTCTTGCTCAATTCTTTCGCGCAAATCTACAGCCGGCAATTCCATCAATTTAATGGATTGAAGCAACTGTGGGTTCATTTTGAGGTGTTGTTCCTGCGCGAAGGACGGACGCTGGTACTGCATAACTATATATTATAGCGTATTTAATATTTTGTAATCTCTAAAAACTTCAGTTTTTAGAGATTTTCATACCCAAGGGAGAAAATTGCATTTGTGTAATTTGTTATACCATAAAGGTTTAGCAATTTTCTCCAAGGAACCTATGAAAACCCAACCGGGGTTTTCATAGGTTCCATTTTTCAATTATAACTGACATTAATAAAAAAAACTGATAAAATACCCTTATGGATTATCAACAGAAATTTAACCAACTGGGACTTGAAGTCCCTTTTATTCTCCTGCCAAAGTCCGCGCAGTCTTCTCCGTCAGAACTGGCAAAATGGGCTGTAATTGCGTGTGATCAATTTACGCAGGATCGTGATTACTGGGAAAAGGCAAAAACAATAGCCGCAGGTTCGCCTTCTACTCTTAATTTGATTTTTCCCGAAGTATTTCTTTCCGATGACGGAGTCGCTAAAAGGATTGCCGATATACACTCAACAATGAGGCGTTATCTGCAAGAAAATGTTTTTGCCCAACCTAGGCAGGGATTTATTTATATCGAAAGAGACACTCCGTATTATAAAAAAAGGCGCGGCTTGATTGCCGCTGTCGATTTGGAACAGTACGACTGGCATCCGCAAGCCCGCCCTTTAATCCGTTGTACGGAAGGCACTGTTCCTGAACGCCTGCCCCCGCGAATGGATATTCGCAGAGCCGCGCCTCTGGAACTCCCCCACGTTCTATTGCTTATTGATGACGAGACGGAAAGTATCCTGTCCGCCATTGGCGAACAAGTAAAAAATACGGCTCCCTGCTACAGTACGCCTTTAATGATGGATTCCGGAAAGGTGACGGGCTGGTTTTTGGACATTGAAAGCGGCGAAAAATCATTATCTTTTATTGCGGAAAAATTTGACGAGCTTTATAAACGTTCTACGGGGCGTTATGGCGGCGAAGGGAAGCCATTTCTCTTTGCGGTAGGAGACGGGAATCATTCTCTTGCTACGGCAAAAGGTATTTGGGAAGAGTACAAAGCTGAACATTCCAAGGTGGGGGACGCGCTTCCCGTTCACCCATGCCGTTACGCGCTTGTAGAAATAGAAAACATCTACGACCCCGCAATTCAATTTGAACCGATACACCGCCTTGTCTTTGACGTTGGTTTTGATGAAACCTTAAAAATTCTTTCGGCTCTGCCAGATTATTCCTGCCGCTGCGTAAACAGCGTACATGAGCTTGCAAAGTTGTGCGCGAAAGAGCCGCAAAAACCCGCCGCAAATCACTTTGGCGTTATCTCGCAGGGACGTTATGCGCTTATCGAGACTTCTGCAACTGGAATCGCTACCGCCTGCCTTCAGCCGCTGTTGGATAAATACGCAGGAGACAACCCTCAATTAATCGACTATATCCACGACGAAGAAGAGTTGTTCCGTTTATCGGGCGAGGGGGGAAAAGCGGACACAAACCGCAAGGCGGCTGGTATTTTATTGCCGCCTGTTCAAAAATCAGGGCTTTTTGAGACTGTCGCCCGACTTGGTCCCCTGCCGCGAAAGAGTTTTTCCATGGGACATTCTGTTGAAAAGCGTTTTTATTTTGAGTGTAGGGGATTGTTCCAGTCGGTATAATTGGGGGTTGGATTCTTTTAAGAATCATGCTATAATATTTATATGTATTTTCGTAAAAGAAGTATTTTATTATTTTTTATGTTTATTTTAGCCTCTTTATGCGCGGTTTACGCCCAAAGGGTTCCAGTTGTGGGTGTTGCCGCCTTTGACATTGCGGGAGGCGGCGTTACAGCCGCAGATGCCGCAAGTATAACAAATAAGGTAATTTCAGAATTAAATTCATGGGGAACTCTCAGCGTTGTGGATCCGTCAGGGGCTGAATATATTATCCGAGGTACGCTTTCCAAAAGTGGCGGTAAGTATGTTGTGTCGGCGTCAACATTAAGCGCTGGCAACAAGAGAACATTAAATGAATATTTTGAGCAGGGAAATACGGTAAACGGTATTTCCATTACCACGCTCTGCGCCAAGGCTGTTGAAAGAGTTCCCCTGCCTAATTATCTGCTTGGGACATGGCAGTCTACTATCAATATGCCTGACGGTCCTGTAGTATGCATTGTGGAATTTAAATCTGACAGAAGCGCGCGCGTGGAAAGATTTGATACATGGGAACACAAACAAAATAACGCCTTGCGCTACGAAGGATACGGAAAAGGCGATTATTCCTATGCGGGATACGCGAACAGGATTATAACAGTTAATTCACGGCAAATCAGAATAGATGCGGTAATAAACGTCAATTTGGAATTAGAGGAGACTGTGTCGGAACAAACAAAAGTTGATATTAAAGGCATAAGTATTGTGTTTAACGCCGATAAAACAACTTTTGAAATAGTTAACGGCTCGTTGTTATGCGGCAGAAATTTTGACGGACCTTCGGTTTATCCTGCCGCTGTTATTGGTTTTTCGCAGTTTATAAAAATCCGTTAGTAAGGAAGATAAAATGATAAAGAACAGAATTGTTTATTTTAATATGATGATATTTTTTCTTTTTTCTCTGACAGGCTTGGCGGCGCAACAGAAAACAGCGCAGAAAACAGATAAAGTAGACATGGAAAAAGTTCTTGTCGGAGCCGCGCCGGTTTGGGATACGCAAATTAATGATACAATTCGTGGAACTCCGCACTTGCAAGCCAGTTCTGTTGTTCTTGCGGGAGAAAAAGGAAGCGTTAGGTCATTTTTTATGAGCGGTACGCCTCTTTGGGATTTTAACGCCAGAGGGACAGCCGTTCCGCATATTGCGCGTTCTTATGAAGCTGCCAGTTATGTTTGCAATACCGACGGTGTTTTTATGGCAATAAATCGCGTAGGACGGGAACTGTGGCGCTTAAAACTTGACAGACCTATTACTCACCCGCCTGTTGTAGGTTGGGACGGAAGACTCTATATTTCCGTTAATTCCGTAATGACTTGCCGCACAGCGTCGGGACATTCTCTTTGGACAATAGATTTGGGAAGTCCGATAGCTTTTCCTCCTATTCTTGACAGAACGGGAAGCGCGGCGACAGTTCTTCAAAATATGGACTTTATTAAAATAAGTCAATTTAGCCAAACAGAACGCATTAAGTTGGACAGGATTCCTGTTTTAATTGTCTCTTTAGATGAAGGAGAGAAAAAAAGTTATGCGCTTATGTATCAATCAGGCGAAATGGAAAAAATAGTCCTTAATGAAAAAGCAAAAGAAGGAAGCAGGCTTTCAAAATCAAGTTTAAGAAGACTGCCTGGACAGCCTGTAGCCGCCGCAAGCAGGGAAGATCGTTTTGTCGTAACATTGAGAGACGGAAAAGTTCTGTGTCTTAATGCCGGTGGCAATGTTATTTGGACAAAAAACAGCCATGAAGCTACAGAAGAAAGAGGAACAGGTAATATTTCCTCCGAACAAACAGCGATGATGTTTGATGAAAGAGGTATTTATACATTAACGATACACGGCGTTAGTTCTTTTGCTCCCGAAGGAAGACGTCGTTTTGTACATAGGTTGAGTTTTGAATGTTCGGGTATTCCGGGTTTAAGTGATGAAGGTATACTTTATGCCTGCGGAAGGGATAATGTACTACGGGTTTACAAAATTGACGTAAAAGAGCGGAGTATTCCGCGTCATAAATTTTATGGTCCTGAGCCTGAAGGCGATTATGGAATGGGTAACCCTCCTCCTTCGCCGTGGGTTGGACAGCCCAGCCGTTACCATGATATTGAACAAGACAGAACCTACGAAGAAATAGCGACTATTATTCAAAGCGGACAAATCGGAGAAAATGAACCTGTTTATGTCGCGTATATTATGGAGATGGTAGGCTTTTTTATTGGTAATCCTCATTATTCCAGAGTACGCCCGGAAGTTAAACCAGAACAACGCATCAGGCTTTTAAAATTATTGGCTCTTGTCGGTTCAAGGGAAACTATTCCTTTCCTTTGGAATATATTCGACGTTGACCCAGAGCCGTCTGTACGCAGAGCCTGCGCCGACGCGATTGGCGTTATTGGTGTAGACCCTACTGGAAGATCGTTCTATTCATATAATTACCTGCTTACGCCGAATAATCCAAATAATGATCCTCAGCTTGTATTGGCGGCTTCGTCTTCAATTGCCAAACTTTGCCGTTTTTCGGGTCCTCCGCTGGCTCCGGAAGGGATTCGCGTTTTGCGCTATTTTTCTAATTTAAATACAGTGCCTAACGGCGTAAAAGAACAAATACGCAATGAACTTGACGGGTTGTTTAAAGAAGGCTTGGATAAGCTGATTGAATAGGCTGATCGTTTAAAAGCGGTCAGCGTTGCAGGCGCTTTGCAGAATCAAAGTCCGCGGCGGCGCTTTCGTTGTTTCCCATAAATTGAAAGATTTTTCCCCTGCTTGTATAGGCATCAGCGAATAAGGGATTTATGGCAAGACATCTGTTTAAATCCGCAAGAGCCTTGTCTAATTCATGTTTGTTGTACCATGCGTTTGCGCGGTTGTACCATGCGACGGCGTAATCGCTTTTTATTTTTATTGCCTGCGAAAAATCCGTTATAGCCTTATCATCGTCTTCTCTTGCGTACCATGCGCTTCCGCGCCTGTTCCAAATTACCGCATTTGCCGGTTCAAGGGCGATAATTTTGTCGCAGTCTTCTATTGTTCGCGTAAAGTCTCCCGTTTGATAATATGCATAAGAGCGATTTACAAGAGCGTCAACATATTTTTGATTTATCGAAATTGCGTGCGTATAATCTTCTATAGCAAGATTCATTCCGTTAAATTTGTTTCTTGCGGCTAATTCCGCTCTGGCAAATCCTCGGTAGTTGTAAACTTCCGCTTTTTTCCCGTCAAGTTTTATAGCTTGTGTATAATCGTCAATGGCACGATTGTATTCGCGTTTTTTCAACCACGCGTTTCCGCGTGATATATAACTTTGCGCAAATCCGCTATAACGGTTTATTGACATTGTAAATTCCGAAATAGCTTTATCAAAATCGGAATTACGGTAAAATTGCTCTCCCGCTAAGTAAGAAATTAAATAGGGGTCTGCGCCCAGCTGTTTTAAAATATCAAGATCAGGGTTTTCAAAATTGACGGGATCAATCTCTGAAACAAGCACGCCCATTCCTCGAAGTCTGCCTAAATCGGATAACGATGATAACGGACGGGAAACCGTACGCGACTCAAGAGCCTGCTTTTTGATTTCAGATTCAATAATAGCGGCTTCTTCTTCTGTTTCTTCGGCAATTACAGGTTCTTCAATCTGCAGAACTTGAGTATCTTTTTTTTCGCATTTAAAAAGAATACAGCATAATACTATTATTAATATTATTGCCAAAATACCCGCAAGTAAAAGGATAAACTCACGTTTATTCAACAATCGCTCCCGCTTCGGAACTTTCTTCGATAGATTCCACTACCCTGTAAATTATTCTTACGTTTTCCGTAGTTACACGATGTCTGAGTTTTAGTATAAGAGTTTGCTCTTCAGGATAGTATACCCACCCCGATGAGTCGTAACGTTCAAACTGGCTGTCTGTTCTCCAGTCCATGCCGTGAATTTGAATTCTTAGGAAAGGACGCACTCCGCGAATAATAATAAAGTGAGCCATGCTTGCCGGAAAAGAAACAGAGACGTTAAGATTGCCGTCTGCGGAGTAATATGCTCTGGCAGTCGGAGAAACAGTCCACGCCCAAATTCCCTCATTTGTAAGCCATGACGCTCTTGGGTAATAATCCGTAGGATTCAAAATATTGTGGAGTCTTCCGGCGTTTCCGGTTGTAACTGCCGATATAATCAAGGAACGCCCTATCCCCGCCCATTCGGTATTTTGAGTTGACTCCGCCCAGAAAACTAAAGCTTTTCCAAGTCTCATGCTATATTCGGAATTATTACTTTCCTGACTTGACGCATAAACGGCGTCTTTATCTACGTCGCGGTTTAAATTATCTGAAATAAGCGAAAGCATCTGACTTGTCAGATGTTCAATCGGGTTAGTTGAATCGGTTCTCCATCGTTTTAAATCATAATAAACTTCCAATAGCCCCGGGCAATAATCGGAAACTAACATATCAGGACTGGCGTTATTAATTATGTTGATTACTTCATTTGCAAGGACTAGATTATTCCTTGTAAAAAGGAAATCAAGAATGTGTTCTTCCTTTAAAAGGGCTAACGATTTTTCTTTTACTAAACGATTAATCAAACTGTTTTTTTCATTTTCATAAGAAACTAATGAACGATACGCATTTGCCGTTCCTCCGACAAATGCAGCCGATCTATAACTTTGTTTTGGACTATTTATAAAATTGACGGGGATTGATTCTATCGCGTTTACATAATTGCCGCGTAAAAGCGCTTGTGCGCTATATGCGATTATATCATCTTCATACTGTAAACCTGCAGTGTTTTGATTCCAGCGGTTGTAATTTTCGGTTTGCCAATTTTTTAAAATACTGTCGTAATTACCTACCTGCGTAATTATGTAATCCGCCGGATCAAACGCTCTGTGTTTGCCTTTAGATCTATAAGATATAAATGAGCTGTCCCTTGAAAGCGTAAGGTAGCCTTTTTCCAACTCTTGTCCCAAACTGCTAAAAACATACCGCATACCGCTGTACATAATTCCAAGCTGTCCTGAATCCTTTATAAGGGAAGAACGGCGGGGAGAAACCGGTATTGTAATTTCGGAAATATTTGACGCAAATTCCGCATTAATATGCAGTTCCTGTCCGCTTGCGGAACTAATTGAGCTAAAAGAAATTATTGTTCCTTCGGGTAAAATAAAATTAACTGAATTATCGCTTAGTAGCATCTTTTGCGGGTTTACCGGCATATTTGTTCCGTTGACGCCTGTCAGAATTAGACCTTTTCCTCGTTCTTCTTTTAATGAAAAATCAAGCCCGCCGTAGAAGATTTTTACACCGCCTGTAATATCCTGCGCTTCCTGTTCCGCTGATTGTTGTTTTTCAAGGTAACGCCCTCTTATGCTCATTCCTCCTGTCGAAACAGAGAAACTTCCCATGTTGGAAAATTGTAAAATTACCAATATACAGAATACTATGCAATAAAGCGATGCAAGACCGATTATTCGCGATGCTAAAGGCTTTTTCATAAAATATATCAACCCCTTTGGTAAAACACGGCTTTTAATGTAACTTGCCGATTTATTGATTATTGTATACTATATATTAACATGAAAATAGAATTCAATGGAAGCAGTACATTTCCCCGTTGGCTATTGCTGTTTTTTCTTATTTTACGGCTTTCTCCCTCTATTTGGAGTCAACAAAACGATACAGAAGCCATTCTTGCAAAGGTTGCTGGTCATCTTGCCCGTAAGGAATATTCTTTAGCTCTGGAATTGTTTGACAAACTGCCGCCAGAACGCCAAGAAACTACTGATATTCTTATTATGCGGGCTACAATTTTGAACGCCGCAGGCAGAACCGCCGACGCTAAAAAGATAGCAAACGCCATTGTAGCCGCCGACGCTAAAAACACGCAAGCCCTAATGATACTTGCCGATGCCGCCGCTATTGAAGGCAAAGAAAAAGACAGGCGGGCGTTTCTTGACAAAGTAATTGCGACTGAGCCGAACAATGTAAGAGCGCTGAATGATTTGGCTAATATAAACATTAAAAACCAAAACTTGCGCGTTGCATCAAATTATTTTGACAAAGTCCTGTCCGTAGAACCCGATAACGGAGAGGCTTTAGTAGGCAGAGCGGTAATTTATCGGTATACAAGAGAGCCAAAGAGCGCAGAACGTCTTTTAAACCGCGCCGCAACGATATATAAAGATTGGGCAAGACCGCTTCATGAAAGGGCAAGACTTTATAAAAGCGCAGGTTTTAATAATGACGCGCTTGAAGATTTAAAAGCGGCTCTTGCAATTGAACCGGATAATTATATGGTGCTTGTTGATTGCGGAGAACTTTTAATGGAAATGAACCAAAAGCAGGAAGCATTAAAATATCTTAACAAAGCTATAGAAATTGAACCTGATGTTTTTATGGCGTATATTTACAGTGCCGCTATAAAAGACGAGTTACGCGATTATGCAGGCGCAGAAAAAGATTATTCTGTTTTGGTAACGTTAAAATCGGATTATTATTTTGGATTTGAGGCGCTTGGCGTTCTTAAAATGAGAAATAAACAGTGGGCGGCGGCAAGAGACGCTTTTCTTGCCGCTTACAAGCAAGCGCCAAAAGAATATTCTTATGCGCTTTTAGCCGCAATAAACTGGATGCGTGCCGGCAGACAAACAGACCCAAAACAATTTTTGGCGCAAGTGCTTCGTACAGTTCCAAGAGATACGACGGAATACGCCGTTATAAGGCTTTATCATGATCTTTCAGGCGATTCCAGCGTAGTTACACTTGTAGAAAATGAAAAAAACTTTTATACAAAATCGCAAATGCTTTTTTATCTTGCCTCTTTTTATGACATCAGAGGAAATAAAACATTGGCGGACAAATATTATTTAATGGTTAAAAATCTTAATTCGGTAGGTTCGGTAGAATGGCAGTTAAACGAAATGATGATTGCTGAACGCGGTCTTGGCGTAAAGGCGGATAAATGAGCGATAATACAACGATAGTTTTGTTGAATGGAAATGAATTTAAACTGATAGGGACAGCGCATGTTTCACGCGAAAGCATTGAAGAAGTGCGGAATATTATCTGTGAAGAAAAACCCGATATGGTCTGCGTAGAGCTTGATCAAGCGCGGTATAATTCAATCACGCAAAATGATAACTGGGAAAAACTTAACTTGACAAAAGTTTTTAAAGAAGGCAAAGGATTTCTTTTAATAGCGAATCTTGTTTTGGCTAGTTTTCAACGCCGTCTTGGAAACGAGTTAGGAGTAAAACCCGGCGAAGAAATGAAAATGGCGGTACAAGCCGCTCAGGAAATGGGATTATCATACAGTCTTTGCGACCGTGAGGTGCAAACAACTTTAAGCAGAGCGTGGTCGCGCTGCGGTTTCTGGAGCAAGGCAAAATTATTAGCCTCTCTTTTAGCGAGCGCTTTTACAACGGAAAAATTAAGTGAAAAAGAAATAGAAGAATTAAAAAACAAAAATGAGCTTGACGGCATGATGAGCGAGCTTGCAAATTACTTGCCCGCAGTTAAAGAAGTTTTAATAGATGAGAGAGACCGCTATCTTGCCGCGAAAATATGGGCGTCCGTACAGCATAAAACAAATCAAAGAATTATCGCGGTAATGGGAGCGGGGCATATTCAGGGTATTAAAACATATCTGGAAAAATTAAGCAAAAGCGAAGAATCAACAGATGTAAGCGGATTGGAAAAAATTCCTCCGGCGGGTTTGTTTTCCAAAATAGCGCGATTTATTATTCCTGCCGCCGTTGTCGCGCTTGTAGCCGCCGGTTTTTATCGCGCTGGAGCGGGGATTGGTCTTTCCATGATGCTTCAGTGGGTATTGTGGAACGGCTCTCTTGCGGCTTTAGGCGCAATCATCGCCCTTGGTCATCCGCTTGCGATTATTGTGTCTTTTCTTGGCGCGCCGATAACTTCGCTAAACCCGTTTATCGGCGTTGGAATTTTATCCGGTATTGTTCAAGTTGCGTTAAAAAAACCGCGAGTCTCTGATGTTGAGCAAATGACGGAAGACGCGACAAGCATTAAAGGCGTTTACCGCAACAGGATTACAAGAGCGTTATTGGTGTTTTTCTTTTCCAGTCTGGGTAGCTCTATTGGCACTTTTGTCTCGATACCAGCGATTATAGGCAAATTTTCAGGATAATTAGCCGTTTTTAAAGCTAAAAAAAATGTCAAAAAATCCCCAAAACCCCTTGACTTTTTCTTGCCCTTGTATTACAATCTGTAATATGAAAGCAAATTATGTTATTAACGAGGTTATTACCACTGCCAGGCTTCCCATAGAAATAAGGAATAAGCTCCTTATCCTTGCCAGAATTAAAAATATGACAAAATCCGAGGTTATCATTAAATCTCTGGAAATGTATTACGACCGTGAGGAAGGCGATATAGACTCATTTTCTCTGGGCGAGAAGGTTTTTGGCAAATACGGCTCCGGAGACGGCGACCGCTCTGTTACCTATAAAGAACGGATTAAGAAAAAACTTTCAGACAGGATGAATGCTTGGTAGATTCGGTTCTTATAGACGCAGGTCCTCTTATTGCTCTTTTTGACTCAAGCGATAAACACCATCGCAAGATATGTTCTTTTCTTAAGGAGAACCCGTTTAGGTATGTAAGTACGGTTGCCGTGTTTACGGAAGTTTCCCACATGCTGGATTTTAATACTGCGGTACAGCGGGATTTTTACGAGTGGGTGATGTACAAGGGAGTAATTATCAGCGATATAAATCAAAATGATTTACTGCGTCTTATAGAACTGACAGATAAATACTCCAGTCTGCCTATGGATTTTGCCGATGCAACTCTTGTTATTACTGCGGAAAAAACCGGTATCCGTCAAATTATCAGCATAGACAGAGACTTTGATGTTTACAGGCTTCCCGGTAAAGAACAGATTGAAAATATTTTTAAGGTATGAGCTTGTCCGCTATTAGACCGCCGCTTATTTTCCGTTAAGAGAATCAAGTTCTTTCTTTGCCTGTTTCCTTGCCGGCGGAGGCTGATCGGCTGTGCATAACATATTCAGTATTTTGATGCCCGTTTCGCTTAACGGCGGTCCTGAAAAACGGCACAAAGCACCAGTTGCCACCGCTATTGATGTCAGTATTTGATCATCTTTTACGCTACCGTCGTAAATTAACGACTGTAAAAATGTTTGAATCGCAATTCCCTGAGGATCTACTCCTATGCTTCCTATTGCTTTTACGGCTTCCGATCTTATTAATGGCTCATTATCATTTTTAAAAATATTTACAAGCCAGGGAATTGTTTCCTGTGAGCCTATTTTTCCCAAAAGTTTTATAGCGTCAATTCGCAGAGTAATATGATCCTGTCCTGCGGAAACTGTAAGCAAGAAAGACGTCCATTCATGCTCATTTACTCCGACTCTGCCTGAGTTTATTCCCTGAGTAATTTGTTCAAGTTTTATTTTTTTTTCTTCTTCGTTAAAAGGAATATCAAACTTGTCAGGAATTAACGGGCGTCCCATTCCATAATTACCTTCCGGTATTGGTCCATACAGGGCATTTTTTACCGGCATAGCGCGATCTTCTATTTTATATGAATAAAGAATCCAGTCTTTTCCGCCTGAATATAATACTCCGTCGTTTCCAAAAGCGGGTATTGCGGCGGCGTTTTGCAAGTTTGTAAACCAAAGCCTTCTGCCGTCAGCGGTAAAACCCGCCGCTCCATTTTTACTTAAAACATAAATTCCCCTTTCATCAAAAAGCATTTCTGCTTCCATCTCTGGTCTTCCGCCTGTTTTAATCATTTCTCTTATGTGGCTGTCGCCTAACCAAACTATTTCTTTTTTATTTATTGATATAAACGCTATTCTTCCGTCATTCATGGTAACGGCTATATTGCCATTTCTTTCTATTGCCGCAAGCGGAGCGGAAGGAAGTTTTGGAAACTCAAGAAAATTATTTTTATTTAATGAAGACTGATTTTCGCTTTTCGCCGCATTTATTGCTTCTATTGTTCCGTCTTTGTAAAAAGCATAAATAAGCATTTGCGCCGTTGAAACAAGAACGGCTGGAGTATTTTGAAGCGTCCATTTATTGGCTCTCCCAAAATGATCAATATGGTAAACTTCGTTATTGTTTAAAGCGAAAAATATACCGCCTCCGTGATCCGTTTTTGGCGCGATAGAAAACGGCGCTTCAAATCTTATTGTCCATAAAAGATTTCCCGACGCTGTGTAACAAAGAATCTTTTTTTCAATGGGAACAAACAATCTGCCGTCCCAACCTGTAACCACTCCGGCGCAAAGAGCGGAACCCAAATCGCGCCGCCATAATTCGCGTCCTGCGCGGTTAACCGTAATTAAAATGCCGTTAGTTCTAGAAAAATAAGTTGACCCTTCTCTTGAGCGCGTAACATAAGGGCTTATTTTCCCCCTTGCCGAATAGTTCCACAGTGATTTTCCCGCCGTAGAGTACGCCCTAATGCTTCCGCCGTCAAGGGCGACAACCGCAGACTGCGCCTGAACAGAAGGCAAAGAAAGCACCGCTCCGCCCAAAGCCTGCCGCCAGAAAGGGTCGCTTGTTACAAGACCCTGCTCGCGGGTGTTGCCCTGAGAAAAAGCTGAGACAGCGGAAAAGAAAAATAAAGCGCAATATTTAAGGAAAAGTTTCATTATTTTAAGTATACTACATTTAATGGCAATTGGAGATGTATACAAATTACGCCTTGAAGGTATTGCGCCTGGGGGAGACGCGCTAGGTCGTCTTGAGGGTAAGCCTATTTTTGTAGAAAGCGGCGCGCCAAATGAGACTGTATGTTGCCGTATTGTACAGGAACATAATACATGGGCAAGGGCGGAATTATTGGAAATTATCGAGCCGTCTCCTTCGCGTATACCGCCAGTTTGCGCTTTTTACGGCAAATGCGGCGGTTGTAATCTTCAACATATTGATTATGAAACCCAACTTTCTGTAAAAACCGCTATTTTAAAAGATTCGCTTGTGAGGATTGGAGGATTACAACCGCCACAGACGGAAGTTGTTTCTTCGCCGCAATGGGAGTACCGAAACAGAATGCAGTTTCATTGTTTAAGGCAAAAAGTAAAAGGCAGTGAAATACACCAATACGCTCTTATGGGACGCAAGAGCGGGGAAGTAATACAAATTAACGATTGCCCTATAGCTGTTGCGGGTATTAGAGAACTTTTAAATGTCCCAAAAGGTAAAAAAAATGAAGAAAACAAATTACCCATTCCGATAGAAAAAGACAGGTTTACGGTATTTTCCAAAGACGATGTTTTGTTAAGCGAAGGCGGCAAACAGAAGGGAAAAATTAAATTGCTGGAAAAAGAAATTTCTCTTGATACAAGTTTGTTTTTTCAGAGTAACTGTTTCATGCTGGAAAAACTAATTACAGAGATTCGCGTAATTGCCAAAGATGCGGATACCAATAAGCCTATGGCAGATTTATACTGCGGCGTAGGGACATTCTCTTTTTATTTAAAAGAAAGTTTTCCTAAAATAATTCTTGCGGAAGAAAACAAAACCGCTGTAAGCCTTGCGAGGGAAAATTTAAGAGGAACCGACGCTGAGTTTTTCGCAGTCCGCGACACAAATTGGCAGAACGATCTGTTGCGCCGAAAAGACTCGTTTGGCTTTGCCGTTGTTGATCCGCCTAGGGCGGGGCTTGCGCCGAAGACGGCGGAGGCATTGGCGCGGGAGGGACCGCCTGTACTCGCCTATGTTTCCTGCGACGCCGCTTCCCTTGCCCGCGACAGTAAAATTTTGACAAATGGCGGATATCAAATAAAAAAACTTGTCTTTTTTGACTTCTATCCGCAGACAGCTCACATAGAAAGTCTGGCTGTTTTTAAAAGATAATCAGAGTTGTTCGGAAAACAACTGGGTTTTCGAACAAGTCTATTATTGTAATAAACACCCTTATCCGCTACAATTAGTTATGCTTCAGGACGAAAGTTACTTTGAGAGCCACGACGGGACTAAACTTTACCTTTATCGCTGGTCGCCTGAACAAGGATGTAAGGCAGTTTTGCATATAGTTCATGGAATGGCGGAGCATGCGTTTCGTTACCGTCGCCTTGCTGAAAAATTAACTCAGTCAGGAATAGAAGTGTGGGCGGCGGATCAGCGCGGACACGGCAAAACCGCTAACACCGACGTAAATGAGCTTGGAAAGGGAGGGTTATTAGGGCATTGCGGCGACAATAACAGCATAGCCTGCGTAACCGCTGATGTTCATGCCCTTAACGATGAAATCCATAAAAAAATACCGAATGTCCCCTTATTCCTTTTAGGTCATTCATGGGGTTCGTTCATAGTACAAAATTATATGGAATATTCAGACAATTTAATAATTAACGGATGTATTTTATCGGGTACAAAAGGACCAGGTGATTTTATGATAATGGCGGGAGTGCCGTTAATGATGCTTATAGCTACATTAAAAGGACAGCGTAATGTTTCCCGTTTTGCCATGTCGTTGGCAGATGGAGCTTATAACAAACCGTTTAAGCCAAATCGCACCGCATATGACTGGCTTAGCCGCGATGAAGAAGAAGTAGATAAATATGTAAATGACCCATTATGCGGATTTCTGTGTTCTTCAGGGTTCTACAGAGATCTTGTAAAATTATTGTATAACATTCACCGTCAAGACGCGTTGGCAAGGATAAAACGCTCTTTACCGGTGTATGTATTTTCGGGAAGCGCTGATCCGGTGGGAGATATGAGTAAAAGCCCAACCGCTTTAGTTGACGAGTACCGAAAATTGGGAATAAATGACTGCGAGTTTGTGCTGTATCCGGGAGCCAGGCATGAGACATTAAACGAAACTAACCGTGAGGAAGTAATGGATAATCTTCTTTCATGGATAAACAAACATTGTGAATGAGATACAGATATTCAACCGGAAAAAACGGTAAACCGGTAAAAAAAGCGATTATTTACACGCGCGATGAACACGGGATAAATTTCGCCGATGTCGATAACGAAGCTATAGACATTATAAAAAAATTAAAAAACTCAGGCTACGATTCCTATATTGTAGGAGGGGCGGTAAGGGATTTAATACTTGGGAAGAAACCAAAAGATTTTGACATTGTAAGCGCCGCAAGTCCCACCCGCATTAAAAAAATCTTTCGCAACTCAAGAATTATAGGAAGACGCTTCCGTCTAGTTCATGTTTATTTCGGCGAAAGAATTTTTGAAGTTGCTACCTTCCGCTCTTTAAAAGACGGACATACCAGCAATACCTTCGGAACAATAGAGGACGATGTTCTTCGCCGCGATTTTACAATGAACGCTCTTTTTTATGATCCCGAACAGCAAATAGTCGTGGATTATGTAAACGGCATGAAGGATATAAAAAACAAACAGGTAAAAAATATAATCAATCTTTCTGATATTTTTACGGACGATCCTGTAAGAATGATCCGCGCCGTAAAATACGCGGCGACAACTGGTTTTACTATTCCATTGAATTTAAAGATGAAAATAACAAGCCAATCAAACCTGCTTAAAACAATTTCTCCTTCGCGGCTTACGGAAGAAATTTTTAAAATTATTAATTCAGATAAAGCCGGCGCTATCGTTGATATGCTGGATAAAATAGGACTCTATTCTTACCTGCAACCGCAAGCGGCGGAACTTATGCGTAAGAATGCAAATTTCAGGAAAAGTTATCTGCAAACAATGACGGCTTTAAAAGGAAGGGAAAACCCGCGAGGACAGGCTATATCTTCTCTTTTTCGCGACTACCTTGAAGGCGCATACGAATGGAAACAGGGTCCGATTGAAAACTACAAAGATATTTGTAAAGCCGTCCGTACTTTTGTGCTTCCCATGAATCCGCCTCGGTTTGAGCTTGAATCCGCCATTAAAAAGTTTCTTTCCGCTAAGGGAATAACAATTAAAAGGATCCCATATAAACCTGCGGCGGAAGGAGAGAAGCCCGTCAAAAGAAGACGTCGCAGAAGAAAACCAAAATCAGAATCAGCTAATGAGGAGACTACTCAGTAATTTTATCTATAATTATATTAACTTCTTCTATTAATATTCCTGTGTAACGTTCGATATTATCTATTATATAACGCTGTAAGTCATGGATATTACCGCCAAGCTGAATACCGTAAGGGACATCTATGGTTATAACAAGCCTGTAACCCATTTCGGCATCTTTTACAAGTATTTTTTTTATTTTAATATTCGGGTTGTATTCATCAACACAGTGAATAACCATTTGACTTAATGCGGATTGAGAAATAATTATTTTTCCGCGTTTTGAATATTCAGGGCGCACTACGGATTTTTCAAGCATGGTAGGGACAGGACCAAGTCCCGCAAGTAAGTCTCTTGGGTTTCCTTCCGGCGCGACGCGCTTTTTGAAAATTTTTATAGCTTCATAAAAAATATTGGGATAAGTTCTTTTTACTTCGATGGACAGTACGGGGATAACATGCTTTCCTTCTATGCGCCTTGTTCTTAATGCCCTGTCTATTTCTTCCTGTGTGGCTATATCTTCTATTTTTATAATTTTTTGCGGAGGAGGAAGCTGAAGGCGCGCCGCTATTTTATGAACCATTTTTTCGGAAGTTCCAAGAAGCAGAATACGTTTAAATTTTTCGCTTTGCAATTTTCGTGCGACTTCATCTCTGTGGGATTTCTCGTCAAAAAGAGCGACTTTAACCGCCGCAAGGAATGTATGTTCTTTTTTTGCCGAATGACCGGCTAATATACGGTTATCCTTTATTAAAAGACCGTCGTCAATAATAAAATCTATTCTGTATTTTTGCGCGACAAGTTTTGCGCGAAAACTTTTGCCTGTCCCGCTGTCTCCGATTAGAGCGAAGACTTTTTTCCGTTTTAAAATAAACAGAAAATCAAAAATCATCGCTCTTTTTGCTGTTAATTATTTGCCATACGTGCGTAATTCGGCTAATAATTGTCTTGCTCTTTCCTTAACCGGCGTAACATATTGTCCCTCTGCGATAAGGTTTAAAACTCTGGGAACTTCGGGAGCGCTTATGCCGTTATTTTTTCTGGCAATTTTTTCAAACGCGTCAATGGTGGCAAGCGCCATAAGGTTATCGGGATTAGTAGAGTTAAAACGAGTCATGATCCATGCAATATGAGTTACAGTTTCGTTGTTTTCGTTTGTTCCGATGTCGCCAAGAGATTTAATCGCTTCCTGCAAGACCATCGGTTCATTTTCGTAAGAACAAATGTCAAGGAGAGATTTTCTGGCTTCTTCCGTACCCATCTTTCCAAGATACTTTGCCGACTGCCGTCTGACTTCCGGGAAGTTATTCATAAGACGACCGTTTTCCCTCGCCATATTCATTCTTCCCTCTCTGGAAAGGTATTCCAATGTCTGGCGTATTTCGTCATTTGTGTTTCCGCGCTCAATGGCTTCGTTGATATATTCCAGGGCTATTAATTTTTGTTCCCTGGTGTACGCTCTTGCGGTTTCTCTGATAATCATTATTTCTATTGATTCCTGCAGATAAGATTCCTCAACAGACATCTCTTTTTTTGAGTTGTTTTGCGCCGCCGCGGTTGATGTAATAATAACAGCCGTTATTATCAGAATAGAAAATCGCTTTAATGAAAACATACTAATACTCCTTCATTCCTTAATTGATTATTGTCCATGAATTATCGATTTTTTCAAGATCATACAAACGAAGCCGCTGTTCTTCGCCCGCTTTGTTTGTAATCATAGTAAAAGCCTTAACTCTGTTTTCGCTTATAAATTCAATCTCGTCAACACGAAGATCCGCTCTTGAAGGCACAACTACATAATCAAAGTAGTCTTGAGCCGTTCTTAATACAATTCTCCTTGTTTTCATTGCTGGTTGATCAGATATTCGTTTTAAATTTTCTTTTGATGAGATTTCCGCAAAGTATTCATCAGATAAAGAGCTTCTCCACGCGTCAAAATTTCTTTCTCTTATGAATTTATTCTGCTGCTCTATAAATTTTTGCACTTCATCTCTTGTAGATACATACTTAGCCTGGCTTACCTTTGTGGGATCAAAAGCTTCAGTCTTGTTTGAATGGGTTCCTGTATTTCCCTTTACAGTTTCGGAATCGGATTTACATGAAAATGCCGTTATTACCGCTATTACTGCCAGAGAAAATATAAAAAGACCCCTTTTTGTTCCCATAAGGTTAATGTATCTTATTTTTATATATTTGTCAATTAATTCCATATTATAGGTTAATCTCCAACAAAACATAGTAAAATCAGGCAAAATAGCTCTCTATTGATTATCGAGTAAAATTTCACTATGCTAAAGCCAGGAGGCTACATTTGTGAAAGCCGCTTTTCCGGGTTCTTTTGACCCCCCGACATCGGGTCATATTAATGTAATTAGCCGCGCCGCGTCCCTTTTTGGGGAACTTGTGGTAGTTGTAGCCGAAAATAAGCAAAAAAAGTACCTTTTTTCCGCCGAAGAACGGGCTTCTATGATACGGGAACTTGTAAAAGACCATAAAAATGTAACCGTAACCGTATGCGACTGCCTTATTGTGGACTATCTAAAGAAAATGGGCATAAAATTGCTGATTCGCGGGGTTCGGGGTATAGAGGATTTCTCCTATGAATTCGAGCTTTCAATGATGAATAAGACCCTTGACTCCGATATCGAGACAATTTTTATGACGACAGATCCCGAATTTTTCGTAATTCGGTCATCTTCGATTAAAGAATTGGCTTCTTTTAAGGGAAATCTTCATGGAATGGTCCCTCCGCTAGTTGCCAAAGCGTTAAAAGAAAAGTATAATTAAACAGCAGTATTAAATTGACAAAATTTAATAAAATGTCTTGACAAAAACATGGATTTTTGTTAATCTGATTAGATAGTTAGAGAGGTTAAAGTATGGCAGTACCTAGATACAAAACATCAAAAGCCAGGACGAGCCGTCGGCAGTCCATCAACATGAAACTTACAGCGCCCACAATGATAAACTGCAGTTCATGCGGTAATAAGGTTCTTTTGCACCGAGTTTGCCCGAAATGCGGTTTTTATAGGGGCAAGCAGGTAATTGTTCCGGATTCTAAAGTTTAATTAAGGGGAAAAAAATGGACGAATTGTTTGAAAAAATGAAAAAGCTCATCGCGGAAAAACTTGAAGTCGATGAGGGCAAAATCACACTGGAAGCGTCATTCCGTCAGGATCTTGGCGCTGACAGTTTAGACACCTATGAATTGGTTTATGCCATTGAGGAAGAAATGGGCATCAATATTCCCGATGAAAAAGCCAATGAATTTGAGACGGTAAAAGACGCATACGATTTTATTAAATCCCAACAAAAGTAAAAACGTTCTCATTCAAGAAAGAAAAAAGAAACTGGCGGCTTTCCAAAAAGCCGCCGGTTTTAAATTTAAAAATATTGATAATCTAAATCTTTCGTTTATGCATCGTTCTGTTTCCAACGAAACAGGTAATAAATCAAATAACGAACGCCTCGAATTTTTAGGTGATTCCATTCTCGGCGCGGTTTGCGCTACGCTTTTGTATCAAAATTACAAAGATAAACCCGAAGGAGAAATGGCAAAAATAAAAGCTGTAGTTGTATCCGAGGATATTCTTTCCAGTATTGCGTTAAATCTTGGAATAGATAAAATGCTGTTGCTTGGCAAGGGCGAAGAAATGTCAGGCGGCAGAACAAAAAAAGCAATTCTTGCCGACGCTCTTGAAGCATTAATCGGAGCGTTATATCTTGATTCCGGCTACAAACCAGCTTTTGATTTTGTAAGCGATTGTATTCAGCCTGAAATTGACAAAGTAACAGGCACTAATTACCACAAAGATTATAAGTCGGTTTTGCAGGAATATTGCCAGCGCGAATATCACTGTTACCCTGAATACGTTATGGTGAAACGCACTGGTCCAGAGCATGACCGCACATTCTGGATGGAAGTGCGTATAGGCGATAAAGTTTACGGTGCAGGGACGGGGCGAAACAAGAAAAGCGCGGAACAGGAAGCGGCTAAGACGGCTTGGGAAGCGTTGAGAAATGATTAGGAAATGATTTAACCGTGAGGCAGTGGGTATTTTTGCTTGACAAACTTCTCAAAAAACGTAAAATATTACCATGAGCGAAAGAACAGCTATGTTAAGTAAAACATTTCCAAATAATCCCGCTATTACAAAAATTTATAAAGACTGTTACATACCTCGTTATGACCGCAGCGCGAACGGCGAGCTAAAGCTCGCCTCATTTTGTTCATCTGGGGTACGTTGTTCGGCGCTGGGGCGTTTGGATTTGGTTCATCTACACGCCTTAAACGGCGTGCAATATATTGCCCCCCCCCCCCGAACGATGTCAGCAAAAAAGACGTAATATCACTATTTCAACGCAATATCCACGGAAAAACATCGTCTGTCGGTTTTGACAGCGGATTTTTTATACATAAATCAATTTTTAGGAGTTTTCTATGAAAAACATTTTTAAAGTTTTAGCAATTATCTTTGTCGCGGTAGTCGGGTTTTCTTTTTTCGCTTGCAATGACGGAACAACTATCGATCCATCGTCGTAAGACAGTTCGTCGTCAGACAGCGGTGGCGCAACCCTTGTCAGTATCGAGGTAACCACACCGCCGACCCGTACTTTCTATGCAATCGGCGAAAGCATCGATCTTACGGGTTTGGTCGTAAAGGCGACTTATAGTGACGACGATATAACAGAGGTTACAATTACGGCTGATAATATCAGTGGTTTTAATTCCGACACGGCGGGAATTAAAACCATTACCGTAACTTTGCAGGACAAAACCGCCACGTTTACGGTTACGGTCGGTGGAGACAGCAAAGAAACTGCCATTCCGCTTCCCCTAAACACATTAGCAGACGGTTATATCACCACATCAAGCGATGAGCAGTGGTTCTCCTTTACCGCCACCGCGTCAACGCAGTACATTCATGCTGATTTCGGGACGTTGTTTATGTTTTTATGTGCAGGTATATGATTCAAGCGGTAACGCGGTCGGAAGCGAGACAAATTTAAGTAATGGTTCTCTTATCCAATGGTATATCTCGCGTCCAGTAACATCGGGGCAGACATATTATATCAGGGTTAGACCGTATGACAACAACAGCGGTACATACCAGATAGGGTTTAACGCGTGGTTGATTCCTCCGGGCTTAACCCCCATTCAGCTTACCCTTAATACCTGGGCAGACGGCAATATCCCCACATCGGGCGATGTGCAATGGTCCTCTTTTACCGCCACTGCGTCAACGCAGTACATTCATTTTAATTTCGGGACATTGGGAGGTTTTTATGTGCAGGTATATGATTCAAGCGGTAACGTGGTTGGAACCGAAACTAATATTACTACTACCAAATATATCTCGCCTCCAGTAACATCGGGGCAGACGTACTATATCAGGGTTAGACCTTCCAGCATCAACAGCGGCGGTACGTACCGGATAGGGTTTACCGCGGGGTTGATTCCTCCGAATCCCATTCCTCTGCTTAACCTTGATACATGGGCTGACTGTACTATCGACGTAAACGGTGAGCAATGGTTCTCCTTTACCGCCACCGATGCAACGCAGTTTATTCATTTTAATTTCGGGACATTGGAAGGCTTGTATGTGCAGGTATATAACTCAAGCGGTCTCGGGATGTCAGGCGAAACAGGGGTGTATAGTAATACTGCCAAATATATTCAGCGGCAATTTTTAACACCGGGGCAGACGTACTATATAAAGATTAGAGTGTATTACAACGATAGCAGGGGCTACGGTACATACCAGATAGGGTTTAATGAATGGTTGATTCCTCCAAGTGTAGTTACGTTTTCTCCGAACACTTGGGTTGAAGGACGTTGCCCCACAATAAGCGATGTGCGATGGCTCTCCTTTACCGCCACCGCGTCAACGCAGTTTTTTCATGTTTATTTTTTTGATACTGGGACAAAATGGTACTTGCAGATATATGACTCAAACGGTAATGAAGTTGGAGGCGAAGAATGGTTGTCTGGTTCTTCTACCACTACTGCATATATCCAGCGGTCATTAACATCGGGGCAGACATACTATATCAGGCTTAGATCTTCTGACGACAGTAGAAGTTTTAGGATAGTGTTTACTTCGTCAAGTACGCCGCCTGCTTCTTGGTAGTAATTCGCATAAGATGTATGCCCAAGTAAAATTCTTGGGTATACATCTTGTTTTTACTTGGTAAAAAAAACAAACCACATGAAGTTAATTTTATGTAACATGCACTAAATTTTTTAAAAAAAATCTTACGGCAAAATTGCGGGTATTGGCGAAGTGGAAAAATCAGGAATATTACGAGTAATAATGTAATCAGCGTTCACCATTTTGGCGCATTCAACCTGTAGACGGTCTTCCAAATCGTCAAAATTTTCATTGACAAGCGCGTCTATAATTTGCTTTCTTTGAATTCCGGCGACTTCAATAAATTCGCATAATTCTAATAAAATCTTTTTTCTTTCACTTACAGAAAATCGTTTGCGAAGAATATAGAAAATATTGGTTACGCTGTGTGCCGCAATATAGCCGTTGCATTTTTGCTGGAAACATAAATCTAATACTTTATCCGCATTACTCATAAACGGTTGGCGAGCTATTAGATAATCCAAGATAATATTTGTATCAATTAATATGACCATAACGCTCATTTCTATATTCGGACAATTCTTTTTTATAGTCAAAATTGTCAGGCAATATTCCCCTATACTGCGAAAAACGTTGAAACGCTTTTTGTCTTTTTGCGTGTTTTTCATCGTCCGTTTCTGTTGTGTTTTCAATGTTCAAAACAGCCCTCTGCCTACCTGTAATGGTAGTAAGAGGTTCTTCTGGTACAAATACGCCGTTTTCAAAAAATCCATCAACTATCAACATAAAGCCTCCGCTTCATTTATAAACAATATATTAAAATAGCGGTAATTTCAATAGAATTTACCTAAAATTAGTATGAATAATTGAAAGACTGATCTAATATTAAGAGAGGAGAATTTATGAAAAACCGTATTTTTTATTTTATATCAATTTTATTTATTATCGGATTGATTTTTTGTGCTTGCGCAAGTAGCAATAAAAGTGGCGGGAAAACGGCGACGGAAGATGAAACGCCCATCAGCGTTGATTTGCCGGAAGGGACGAGTGAGTTTCATGTTTATATCGCTTTTGGACAATCGAATATGCAGGGACCGGGACAGATTCGTCCGCAGGACAGAGAGGGCGTAAGCGATCGATTTAAAATTATGGGCGTAGTTGCGGGCAGGTACGCTGGTGAATCCAGAGCAAAAGGCGAATGGTACAGAGCTGTTCCGCCGCTAATTATTCCCGATGCTAATTTGGTAAACTATTTAGGTTTAAATATAGGACTTACTCCCATTGATTATTTTGGACGCACGATTGTAAATAATATTCCAAAAGATATAACTATCGGCGTTGTAGCTGTAGCAAACGGCGATATGGCTCTTGCGGCGTTTCACAAAACAAAAGGCAATGACTATTACTTGGGCAAAAACACATTAGGCGGCAGACCCAGCCAAACTGAAATGCAGGGCATGAGCAGGTATAAAGGCGCGGGTTATGCGAATATGTATGACGCCATTATTCAAAACGCGAAACTTGCGCAAAGAGCGGGCGGAATAATAAAAGGCATAATTGTTCATCAAGGCGAAAGCGGTGCAGGGCTTGACAATATCGACTGGGACGAGCTTTTTAAGGAAATCTATGATGATATTCTTGCCGATCTTAAACTTGCGCCCAACTCCATACCTGTTTTGCTTGGGCAAACATGGAACGGCGGCTCTGGAAACACAGGCGGCGCTCTTGTAAGCAATGCTAAAATACAGGCTATTGTACCTAACGCATGGATAATCAGTTCCGTTGGTTGCACCGGCAGAACAGGTCAAGGGCAACCCGATAATATTCACTTTGGCTCCGAGGGGCTTCAACTGCTAGGCACACGCTACGGCGAAAAAATGCTTGAGTTGGTTTACGGGAAGAAGTAATAAAGAGTTTTATTTAATTTTACATCTTGACAAAGTATATACCACGATATATACTTATATTAAGAGGTGAAAAATGCAAACCGCAAAATTATTTGTTAATGGAAGAAGTCAAGCTGTAAGATTGCCCAAAGAATATAAATTTCGCGGAGAGAGCGTATATGTTCAAAAAGTCGGCGAGGCTGTTATTTTAGTTCCTTCTGATAAAGAATGGGAAGTTTTTATGCATGGATTAAACAGTTTCTCTGATGATTTTATGTCCGAAGGAAGATTACAAGGAAAAGATTAAAAAAGGGAAAAATTATAATGTATATGTTGGATACCAATATATGTATATATATTATTAAGAAAAAAACAGAAACTGTATTAAGCAAATTAAAACGGAATAGGAAAAAAGGCTTATATATATCGACCATCACATTAGCTGAATTGGAATTCGGGAACGCAAATGCGGATAGTTCATATAAAGAAAGAAACCAACTTGCATTATTGGAATTCTTGTCGATAATGAGTATAAAACATTTTGACGAGAATGCCGCAAAAGAATTTGGAATAATAAAAAAAGATTTGAAAGATAAAAATCATTTGATAGGACCATTTGATATGCTGATAGGCGCGCATGCAAAATCGTTAAATATGACTTTGATTACAAATAATGTCAGAGAATTTGAACGTATAAAAGATTTAAAAATTGAAAATTGGGTGTAATAGGGTTTTATTTCTTCCTACCCTCAACAATCTTCCCTGCAATCTCCAGCAACTTTTCTTTAGTATTCTGCGAAGGATCATCAAGTACAGTTTCTAAAAGTTCTTTTAAAATTATTCCCATTGTTTTGCCGCCTTCAATGCCTATCGTCATTAAATCATTTCCAGAGACTGCAAGATCTTTTATTGTAAAGGCGTGTTTTTCCGCCAGAACTTTTTCCACTCTGTCAGCTAACGCCGTCAGGTTCATTGGTTCAGTCTCTTTTCCGCCTAACGCAAAAGCGTCCGCACGGCGTAAAAGATAAAGGTCTTTAAGACTGTCTTCGCCCACACGTGCGATAAAACGGCGGACGGCGGAATTTGACCAGTCTTCCGTGTAGTGGAACATGTGCTCTTTTACCAAATGGCAGACGCTTTCTATTACTTCGTTTGAATAGCGTAGCCGCCTTAGGAGTTTGTCGCACATATCAGCGCCTATTTCCTCATGACGGTAAAAAGTCCAAACGCCGCTTTCGTCCATTTTGCGTACAGAGGGCTTGCCAATGTCGTGTAACAGAGCGGCAAGACGCACTTGGTGTGAATAGTTTTTCTCGGCGGCGTAGTTGCAGGCAAGAAGGGAATGATCCAGTACGTCAAAACTGTGGAAGCCTTTCTGTTCGATGTCTCGGCAAGCAGACAGCTCTTTTAAAAAAAGCTCTAAAAGACCAGTTTTTTCCATCAACAGAAAAGCTTGTGAGGGAACGGGAGAGGCGAGTATTTTGTCAATTTCGTCCCGCACTCGCTCCCATGAAACTTTTGCGCTGACTGATAGTGCGCCATTGATAGCGTCAAGCGTGTTTTTTTCAATCTCAAAGCCAAGTTGGGCGGCAAAGCGGACGGCGCGTAACGGGCGCAAGCCGTCCTCGTTAAATCGCATCTCCGCGTTTCCAACACAGCGAATAATTTTCGCTTTTATGTCAGCCGCTCCGTTGAATGGATCTACTATTTCTCCGTCTGGCAGGCGAAGAGCAATGGCGTTCATCGTAAAATCACGTCTTGAAAGGTCTTCTTGAATATCGGAAGCGTATTTAATTTGATCGGGTCTTCGTCCGTCCGAATATGTTGATTCCGTTCTGAATGTGGTAACTTCCGCGCTGTGATTTTTGTACAGGACGGTAACTGTTCCGTGTTTAATACCCGTGGGGATAACTTTGCCCCGAGCGCGTCTGACAAAATCTGTTACTTCTTCGGGCAGTGCGTCAGTAGCCAAATCCCAGTCGTGTATTTCCTTTCCTCTTATCATATCCCGTACCGCTCCGCCCACAATGTATACCTGTTTCCCATTGTCGTTAAAAATAGAGGCTATTTCTTTTAATACCGGGTCAATGGTTTTTGTCAATTGAATATCCTTTAGTTTTTAAGTATACTTTTTATGTTAGTTTTTTACCACACATCTTGTTGCTGTTCGTGATTATAGTCTTGGGGGATAATTTGCTAGGCATAATTTTTACAGGCGGAGAAAGTCCAAAGGCGGAAGTAGTAAAGCGTCTTTTGGAAACTGAAGCAAAAGGCGCATTGATTATCGCCGCCGATTCCGGTCTTATGGCGGCATTGAACGCCGATGTAAACCCTGATTGGGTTATTGGCGACATGGATTCTCTTGAGGATCAATCATGCCTTTCCGCCGTGCCGCCTGAGCGTGTTATTCGCCATCAGCACGAAAAAGATTTTACCGATACGGAATTGGCTTTTTTGCTTGCAGAGGAAAAAGGGTGCGATGATATTTGGATATTGGGAGGGGGCGGCGGCAGGATAGACCATCTTTTTGGTATTCGCTCCCTTTTTGAAAGAGCGGTTTTCCCGCGCCGTTGGATTACAGAAACGGAAGATATTCGCTGTATAGACGCAAACACGTTGCACAGCGAAGCTTTCTGCCGTCTTACTGAAAACGCCCGTGTCTCAGTTTTTCCGCTCGGCGAAGGAAGGTGGGAAGCGTCAAGCAAAGGATTAAAATGGCAACTCGACGGTCTGCACTGGGATCGCGGTTTTTTCGGACTGAGTAACGAAGCGGAGGACGGGGATTTTTATATTAAAGCGAAAGCCGGTAGGTTTATGGTGATAACGTTCTTGGAAGAAATATGAACCACGAACCACACGAACACCACGAACTTTTAAGACACATCTTGTCGTAGTTCGATTTGGTTCGTGGTAAAAAAAATAGGAGGAAAATGTGCCAGCAACAATAATGGACGGAAAGGCGCTTGGACAAAAGCTCCGTGAGAGCGCAAAAATAAAAGCTCAGGCGTTAAAGGCAAAGGGAATTACCCCGTGCCTTGCCGTTGTGCTTGTAGGTGAAGACCCTGCAAGCCTTTCTTATGTCAATTCTAAAGAAAAAGCGTTAGCTGAAGCTGAAATGGAAAGCAAAGATATAAGGATTCCACAAACCACAAGCGAGGAGGAACTTCTTTCGCTCATAGACGATCTTAACAAAGATAAAAAAATACATGGCATTCTTGTTCAGTCTCCTGTGCCAAAACACATTAACGAGGAAAAAATAAACGCCGCCGTCTCTCCCGAAAAAGACGTAGATTGCTTTCATCCTGTTTCGGTTGGAAATATGATACTTGGCAGACCTGGATTTTTGCCTTGTACTCCGCATGGCGTTCTTGTTTTGTTAAAAGAGTATAAAATTCCCGTTTCTGGGGCGAATGTCGTAGTAGTGGGAAGATCAAACATTGTTGGTAAACCGCTTGCAGCTCTTTTGATACGCAAAGAATATAATGCAACTGTAACTATTTGCCACACCGGAACAAAAGACCTTGCAAGCCATACTTTGCAAGCGGACATTTTGATAGTGGCGGCTGGAAAAGCGGCATTTATAAAAGCGGAAATGGTAAAAGAAGGGGCAACAGTAATTGATGTGGGAATAAACCGAGTGCCCGATTCATCAACACCAAAAGGCTACCGAGTCTGTGGCGATGTTGATCCCGCCGTTGCCGGAAAGTGCGCGTTTTTTACGCCTGTTCCCGGCGGTGTCGGTCCCATGACTATCGCCATGCTTTTGCAAAATGTTGTAGAAGCGGCGGAAAGGAGTGTATAATGGACGAAGTGGAAAATATAAACGACATACCGTCAACATCAAGTTTATCCAAATTGGGTATTACCGCGATTAGCTACATAGCGGGCGGAATTTTTCTTTTTCTCTTGAATATCATTTCCAAATTCAGAGTATTTGGTCTTGTCGTTGGAGGCATAGTTTGTCTGGTTGGCATAGGTTCTCTTTTTTCTAAAGACCCGGCGGATAAAAGAGCCGGTCTTTTAATCACAACTGTCGGCGCGCTTACAATCCTTTCAAAATCAAGAATAACTTTTTTAGTAGCCGTTTGCGGCACTCTTTTGAGTATAGGCTCTGTCGGTCTTCTTGTACTTGGTATTATAAATGGAATTAAATTTCTTATCGGGCTTAAAAAGAGATCATAGCGTCATGTCGTTGTTCGTGTTGGTTCGTGGTATATGAAATATTTTTTTGAAACTTACGGCTGTCAAATGAACAGCGCCGAGTCTGCGGCATTGGCTCTTGTCTGCAAAGAACGAGGGTGGACTAAGGCGGAGAATAGCGAAAGTGCTGATCTTGTTCTGCTTAATACATGCTCTGTGCGGCTAACGGCGGAAAAACGCGTTCTTGGACGTATCTCCGATTACTCTGGAATAAAAAAGAAACAAAACAAACATTTTACGCTGGTTGTCGCAGGCTGTATGGCGGAAAGGTTAGGTGAAAAGCTAAAAGAAAAATATCCGCAAGTGGATTATGTTATGGGGACATCAGCCCGTTCTATTTTCCCCCTGATTCTTGAAGCCGTAGAAAACGGAATAAAAGCCGAGCTTGACATCAATGAACAGCCTCACTTTTTCTTTTTCCAACTCGCATTTAGAAGAAGGACAGTTCCGCAGTTTTGTCCCAATCATGCACGGCTGTAACAATTTTTGTTCTTATTGCATTGTCCCCTATGTGCGGGGCAGGGAAGTATCCCGCGACCCTCAAAATATAGCGCAAGAAATCCGTCTTGTAGGCGAAAGGGGAGTGCGCGAAATTACTCTTTTGGGACAGAATGTAAACAATTACCGTTGGACTCATATCGACTTTGCCGCCCTGTTAAAAACTGTCGCCGTCGAAGCCGAAAAAAGCGGGATAAAATGGATACGCTTCCTTTCCGCTAATCCGGGCAATTTTTCCCACGACACAATAGAAGTTTTGGCTTCCAATAAAACTTTCTGCCGTCATCTGCACTTGCCCGTCCAGCATGGGTCAAACAACATCTTAAAAGCGATGAATCGCGGCTATACGGCGCAGAGTTTTCTGGAACTTGTAAAAGAAATCCGCGCCGCGATGCCTGGAATTACCCTCTCCACGGATATACTTGTCGGTTTCCCCGGCGAAACAGAGGAAGATGTGGAGCAGACACTGCAATTAATGGAAGAAATCGGTTTTCTTTATGCTTATATGTATCATTTTAACCCCCGTGAAGGCACAAAAGCCTTTGAATTTCCTAACAGAATAGACGAAAAAATCAAAAAAGAGAGGCTGGAAAGGGTGATAGCCCTACAGCAAAAAATAACCAATCTGCTATTAAAAGCCAGAATTGGCAGTACAGAAACTGTTTTAATAGAGGGGATCTCGCGAAAAAATGCCGATGAATTAATAACGAGGACAGAAAAAGACGAAATGGCTGTTGTTCCCGGTCCAAAGTCTATGATAGGCTCTTTTGGCAAGCTTGTCCTGTCAGGTTTAAAAGGGAACACATTTAGAGCAAAGGAGATATTATGAAACTTCGTTTCATATTCGATATAAATGCGCAGGCTTACGCCCGCGCAAGAAAGGAGTTATTATGCCCTGGAGATTGATATTATTTATTGTTATTTTTGCCATTTTTTTGGCGTTTATAACCGTTAATTTGGATAATCGATGTAATATAAATATTGGTTTTGCTCAATTTGAAGGAGTTCCCATATTCCTTACAGTTTTTATTTCTTTTTTCCTGGGGCTTGTATGCGCTACGCCTTTGTTTTTGCATTTAAGCAAGAAAAAGAAAAGCGGTTTCTCGCGAAAAGGCAAGAGTCAAAACGACGACCCTTCTCCTGCCAAACTTACCGATGCTGAATTTGACGAAAAAATAAAACAGGACGCGGCATTGGCAAGAGAAAGACTTTTCGCAAAAAAAGAGGCGCGTAACGGTAAATAATGAAAAAATCAGTCCTCCTTGTTTTATTGATAACTTTCGCTTGCGCGCTTGGTCAACAAATTTTTGCGCAGACAGGAGTTTCTCTTGAAGTTGAATTAAAAAACATTGAAGCCTCCGCTAACAAACAGGGCGTTTCCGCTGTAGAGAAGCACGATGCTCTTGTCCGTCTTGCGCACCTTCGCCAGCTTTCAGGCGACATTGAGGGCGCGGCAAGAAACTGGCTAGAAGCCGCCGCCGCTGTTCCCGGCAAGGTAGACGATGACGCTCTTTTATCGTGCGCTTATTGTCTTGCCGCAATGGGCGAATGGGACAGGGCAATCACCGCGCTTGAGCCATTACTGCCAAAATCACCGCGCGCACGTTTTTTGGATACCGCCGTTAAAGCGATTAAAACAGGCGATACCGCTACTCTTGCCGCTATTGTAGATAATCCCGAATACTCGGAAATGAAAAGCCAAATTATTTTTGTACTATGGAAATTATCTCATGCACAAACGGCTGAAAAATGGCGGCAGCGTCTGGTTGCAGAATTCCCTCAAACGCCGGAAGGTCGCCTTGCCGTAAATCAATCGTCATCTTCGGTTGTTGTAAGACCAAGCCCGTTTTGGCTTTTTGCCGGAGGTTACGATTCTCTTGCCGTCCTTGCAAGTGAAAAACCAAACGAGACCCCAGTCGCTCAAACCACTGTTACGCAATCGGCAACTTCAGTGCAGACAACTTCCACACAAACAACTCCGTCTTTTCAAGTAAGTTCTTCTCAAGCGAATGTTCCCCAACCTTCCGCTCCGCAAGCTACAGTTTCAACCGCCAGACTGCAAACAGGCGTATTCAGCCGTCAGGCAAACGCCCAGACGCAAATAACAAACTTAAAGCAAGCGGGTTTTTCTCCTTCGTTTGAACAGCGTATTGTTAACGGCAATGAAATGTGGGCGGTAACCGTCCCCGCCGGAACAGACCAAGGGCGTACTATTAGGGAATTACGCGAAGCGGGATTTGAGTCGTTTCCTGTTAAATAATTCTCAAAGAGATCTACCACGAACCACACGAACCTCACGAACTTTCGGGGTTTGCCGTTGTTTGCGATGTTTCGTGTGGAGGGGGTTATTGCGGTTTTGTGCTTGATGTATTAAACGCTATCTGATAATTGCCGGACTTGATACTGTCGTAAGGGGTTACCTTAATATAATATACGCTACCGCTTGTTACTGTTTGAGATGTATATAAAGTTGAGCTCCACAGATTTATTTTTGTTCCTACTGTTACGCCTGTACTGTCATACAGTTGTATATTCACATCGTTTAGAGTACCAATGGAAAAATGAATATATTGGGTAGTTGCGTTTGCGGTAAATGTAAACCACTGTTCACCGCCTGGGGTTGTAATATTACCACTACCCCATATGTTTGAGGTAAGTGTGGTTACGTTTGTAGTTGGCAAGGTAATCGGCAGTGTACTTGATGTTGTGAACATTATCTGATAATTGCCGGAATTGTTGCTGTTGTAAGGCGTTACTTTTATATAGTACACACTACCACTTGTTACTGTTCGAGATATATATAATGAGGAACTATAAAGGGATGCCTGGCTTCCTACCTTGTTTTCTTTGGAATCATCATATAGTTGTACATATACCATGGACATTGTACCCGGATCAAAGTGTATATATTGGGTGGCTGCTGTTGCGGTAAACCTGAACCACTGTTCGCCGTCTGAAATTGGAATGTTTCCATTTTTCCATACGCCTTCGGTAAGCTGGATGTAATCAAGAGGGTCTTCTCCGCTTTCTTCTTCCGTGGGGTCTACCTTAGGGATTTTTTTAGTCTCATCGTCCGTAGGAACTTCCGGGCATCCTGTTAGGGGTAGGATCATGAATCCAATTGCCGCAATAATTGCGAAAATTGCCAAAAGTTTTTTAATTAGTTTCATAGAAAACTCCTTTTGTTTGCTATTTGGATATGTTTATAACGCGGAAATAAACATAAGAGGATAAATTGTAAATTTGGGTATTTTCTTCTATAATAAGAGAGAGAGAGAATTTGAATTTATGCAAGGATTAGGTTGAGAAGTTGGTACTCGCTCGAAAAAACCGCTCATTACTGTATTCTTTATTATTTTGGCGTTTTTGTCAATATAAAATATGCTAACCTTTTGCCTTTGAATTTTCTAAAATATTTATAATGTTGGTATAGTTCTTGCTTTTAGCGTGCGCCAACGGTGTAACTCCCCCTTTGTCCGGCAAATTAACATCCGCGCCTGAATCAACCAATAGGCGCACAACTTCGGTATGCCGTTTTCCTCCGTCGCCCAATATGATCGCTTCAAGCAACGCGGTCCACCCAATGTTGTTAACATGGTTAACGCGGATATTTGTTTTTAAGAGTTCTTTTATTATTTCGACATGTCCGCGGTCGGCGGCGCGGATAAGTCCGGTTCCGTTGTAACTGTCTGTACAAAAAACATCAGCTCCGGCTTTGAGGGTTTTCTTTAGTAACTCTGTATATCCGTCGGAGGTCGAGATTAAATAGGCGCTTTGCAGGGTATTGTCTTTCATGTTTACATCCGCGCCTGCGGCAATCAGCAAATCGACAATTTCAAGGCGGTTCTTATAAGCGGCGGCTACAAGGGCGCACCTGCCTTCCTTATCCTGCGTGTGGATATAAACATCTTTCTTAAGCAGTGATTTTACGGCTTCAATATCGCCTTTGTCCGATGCGGTTATAAGCTGTAAACCTTCTTTTCTTGATTGCTCTGAACAAGCCGATTTTTTTAACATATTAGCCTCCGTTTTATTTTTTCATTTACAGGCGTAGTAGCGGTATATGTGGCTTAATTATAGCAGTTCTATTCCACTATTTCCAATGTACCGCCTATTGGCTAACAAACAAAAAAAGTATAAAGTAAAGCAAAGGAAGACTATGAAGCCGTACGCGCAATTAGACAAGGCGGAATTATCCGCTCTTAAAGCTCAACTTACCGCCGAACTTTCCATGTATAAAGAAAGCGGACGCAAACTCAATATGACACGCGGGGTTCCTTCCGACGAACAATTGTCGCTTTGTAACGAAATGTTAACCTGCCTTTCGGCTGATGATTACAAAGCCGCCAATGGAGCCGACTGCCGCAATTACGGCGGGCTAGACGGCATTCCCGAAATGAAAAAAATATTCGCCGACCTTTTGGATCTGACACCGGACGAGGTTATCGTGGGCGGCAATTCTTCGCTGTCCCTTATGTTTGACAATGTAGCGGTAAATATGTCCCACGGCGTAAGAGACGGACAGCCTTGGCAGAGTCAGGGTCATGTAAAATTTTTATGCCCCGCTCCGGGTTATGACCGCCATTTTACAATCTGCAATTATTTCCATATCGATATGATACCTATTGCAATGGGGCAGGACGGTCCAGACATGGACGAGATTGAGGCGGCTGTTAAGTCCGACCCGATGATCAAGGGTATTTGGTGCGTGCCTAAATATTCAAACCCTACAGGTATTGTCTATTCCGAAGAAACCGTAAAACGCTTTGCAAGACTAAAACCTGCCGCCGATGACTTTCGTATTTACTGGGACAACGCCTACGCCTTCCACGATCTTGGCGGCAAACAAAAAACGCTTCCGAATATTATCCGTCTTTGTGAAGAAGCGGGAAACCCGAACATGACGCTTGTGTTCGCGTCCTTTTCAAAAGTAAGTTTTGCAGGCGCGTCCGTAACTTGTATGGCATCTTCAAAATCCAACTGCGAATATATCCGCCAACGGCTTACCGCGCAAACCATCGGTCCCGACAAATTAAACCAACTGCGCCATGCCCGCTTTTTCAAAGATGCGGCAGGCGTAATGGCGCACATGGAAAAACATGCCGCAATTCTTAAACCAAAATTCCATCTTGTAAACGAAACCTTAAGAAAGGAATTGGGCGGTCTCGGTATCGCCGAATGGACGGAGCCTGAGGGCGGCTACTTTGTCAGTTTTAACTCGCTTGAAGGTTGCGCAAAAAAAATTGTCTCACTCTGTGCCGAAGCAGGTGTCGCTTTAACTCCGGCGGGCGCGACATACCCATACGGAAAAGATCCTAAAGACAGAAATATCCGTATCGCTCCAACCTGCCCACCGCTCGCGGAACTTGGTCAGGCGTTGGAAATTTTCTGCACCGCCGTTAAACTTGCGGCAGTGGAGAAGATAGTGGGTAGTATGTAGTGAATAGTGATGTTTGTAACCTAAGCGTGGTATTATCAGGCGTAACTTACTAACAACAATACTATCTACTACCTACTATATACTATCCACTAATCACTACTTTCCCCAATACTGGTCGATTGACATAACACCTAATACAGGATATACTAAATTTTGATACTCACGGAGGAATTATGGGTTATATAGACAATATTATCTCTATTATCGAAAAAAGAGATGCGGGACAGCCTGAATTTTTGCAGGCTGCCAAAGAAGTTTTAGATTCGCTCAGAATCATTGTTGACAAAGACAATACCTATGAAAAAGCGGGACTTTTGGAAAGGTTGATAGAGCCTGAACGCGCTGTTGTTTTCAGAGTTCCATGGATAGATGATGCCGGTAAGGTGCAGGTAAACCGAGGCTACCGCGTACAATTCAGTTCCGCAATCGGTCCGTACAAGGGCGGTTTGCGTTTCCACCCGTCGGTAACTTTAAGCATAATTAAATTTTTGGGTTTTGAACAAATTTTCAAAAACTCCCTTACAGGGCTTCCAATGGGCGGCGGTAAGGGCGGCTCCGATTTTGACCCCAAAGGAAAAAGCGATAACGAAGTAATGCGTTTCTGCCAGTCCTTTATGACAGAGCTTTACCGCCACATCGGTCCGGACACTGACGTTCCCGCCGGAGACATCGGAGTAGGCGGCAGGGAAGTCGGTTTTATGTATGGTCAGTACAAAAAAATAACAAATGCCTTTGAAGGCGTTTTAACCGGAAAGGGTCTCGGTTGGGGCGGAAGTCTTGTAAGAACCGAAGCCACAGGATACGGACTTGTTTACATAGTAGAAGAATACCTGAATAAAAAAGGCGACAGCTTTAAAGGTAAAAAAGTAGCGATCTCCGGCAGCGGCAATGTCGCAATTTTTGCGGCGGAAAAAGCGGCGGCTCTTGGCGCGACAGTTGTCAGCATGACGGACAGCAACGGGTTTATTCACGACAAAGATGGAATTAAACTCGATACCATAAAAGACATCAAACTTGTAAACAGGGAAAGGCTTACCAAATACGCCGATGCCCACAAGTCCGCCGTTTATTCAGAGTCAGGCAAGGGCAGAGTATGGGACATCGCCTGCGATATAGCCCTTCCGTGCGCCACGCAGAATGAATTGCTCATTGACGACGCGAAAAAACTTGCCGCCTCAGGATGCAAGGTTGTAGCCGAAGGCGCGAATATGCCCACAACTCTGGATGCCACCGAATTCTTGCTCAGCAAGGGCATTGCATTCTTCCCCGGCAAAGCCTCAAACGCGGGCGGCGTCGCGACATCGGGTCTTGAAATGTCCCAGAATAGCGCGCGCCTTTCATGGTCGTTTGAAGAAGTTGACGCGAAACTTAAAACCATCATGTGTAACATTTTCCAAAACATAGACGAAGCTTCCAAAGAATACGGCAAACCAGGCAACTTTGTAATTGGCGCAAACATAGCCGGCTTCAAAAAAGTAGCAAAAGCAATGCTGGAGCAAGGCGTAGTTTAATTAATTGGCTTAGTAAGAGTAATAGGGGGTTCAAGCAAGTCTTGAACTCCGTTTATTCCCACCTTTACGTGTGAAAGTAACAATACGCCGGCGGCATTTTCAGCTTTATAAACAAGACGGTTTTCATTGTCTTCTTCGGGGCGTAATTCCAATAGATCGTCATTATTCACTTTATAGAAAATATAGCGTCCCTTTTTTACAGTCCCCACGGAAGTAACCGTATATTCGCCTGAATTGTTAAATTGAATTCTGCCCCACGATGAATCAAAAATAGCGTCTATTGTGGGTTTTAAATTGGTTAATTCTTCTTTAAAATTCGCAGACCCAGCCCTGCGGTAGGAACCGTCCCATGTTGTGTTTGCTGTGATTCTCAGTCTGACGTCTTCAATAACGCGCAGTTTTATGCTGTCCAGCGACTCAAGCTCTATATCGACAAATCGAAGTAATGTGCTTATAGATATATTTTGACTTCTTATATACAAACCGTAACGGGTTTGGTTAGCAGTTTGCCAAAGGAAAACTTGCTGGGCTTCATCGCCGAAAAATATGATTTCCTTTTTTATGGGATCAAAATAAATGTACTGTTTTGCGTCGATAGTACCTTGGGGACTTACATAGTACCATAAGTCGTTTATAAATTTTTCAAAGACGCCGGGAGCGCCGCTTAATAGTTCCCTAATTCTCCGTTGTTCAACTTGTGAACCAGGTATTCTTGACACATTAATCTGCTCATACTGCTCGGTTACGGAATTAAAAGAGTAGATGGTTTCAATTTGATCCAGAATATTCACCGATGCGTTGTCCTGTCCGTAAGCAGCAATATTAAAACTTTGCCCCCTTGTTAATCCTTGCTGATATGCCAAAGAACGCACTGTTTCTTGAATTATTACGGAACCTGCAATTTGTAAATCCGCTATTTTTTTATAAGGAAAGCTGATCGGTCTGCCTGGCATACGCCTAAAAACAGTCATTGTATGTTCATTTTTATCGTTCATTCCTGTTACAACTATGCAGTTGTTTCTGTCGCCTATCAAATCCTGACTAAAAATAGTGATAGTTTCGCTTTGACTTGCCGAGGTAGACGCGTTCCAAAGCCGTTTGTAAGCGCGTGTATTTTCGTCATAACCTAGAAGTGTAAGAAACACCGGAGATTCCGTATCTGATGTACGATAAACAACAAATTGTTCTTCCGGCATATTTGCTTCGCTTTCCTTGTTCAGAACCGCGATAACAGTTTCTCCTTCCGCCAAAGGTATTTTTGTACTGATATTTTCTTCCCATGAAACCTGTCCGGATTGTCCTGCGGAGGCATAAATATTAGCCTCTCTTGGGGTTACTATTTTTGTCTTGATGTTTTCGTCGGATTGGGCGTAAAAAATCTTTTTCCATAGTCCGGTCGCCAAGAAAAGTATTAACAGTAATAATAATGCCGCAATTACGGCTGAAAAATAAAAAAACGTTTTTTTCATTTATGTCAAATTATTGGGCAAAAAATGCCGTTGCAGAGCTTTTTACTTTAGCGTCTATGTTTAATCCTACGACAAGCGCGCGCCAGTCGGGAAATTCTTCTATTCTGGAAAAACGTAAAAGATTCGCCTGCGGGCTTAAAAGCACGGAAGTAAGCGCCGCCGGAGACGCGCTTATTAACAATGTGTAACTGTAGCTTAAACTTTTGCGGGATGCGGCATCACGTAAAGCGCCGGAAAAATCGGGTCTGTTTCCTGTCGGGGCAAGGTCGCTTATACTCTTCTTTACCGCGTCTTTCCCGGAGGGTCCTTCAATTTTTCCCGTATAAATTACTTTGGACTGTGCCCCTGCGCTCCATACGGTAACTCTGTCCCCTTCCGTCAATATTTGGTCAAGCCGTCCCGAAACCCAGGCGGTAACCTCGTTTTTTACCGTAGCGAGCGAAGAAGATCCGTCAATTATTAAATTAACGTCTATAGGGGCGCGTTGGGCATATACAGGCGTAAGGCTTAAAAAGACCGTAAAAACCAAAAAAAACGAAATTTTGATGTTTTTGAGGTGTTTCCTCAACTTATAATCTTCCATATTAATGAATATCTTTATCATGGCAATATTTTAACATATTCTAAGTAAAAAATCTAGTTTTTTTATTAAATTTTTCAATCAAAAAGACTTTACATTTAAGATAAAAATATGGTATTCTTATATAAGATTGTAGTTTAAAACTATTTTATAAGGAGAGTTATATGGGAGCAATTGATCTGCCCAAATCCCCGAATGTATTCCATCCGGAGAAACCAAGTGCAGTCGGTTCACGCAATTCACTAGCGCAGGAATATCGTGATCAGCAGGCTGAAGTTAATTTGTTACTGGAGGAGGAAACTAATAAAGTTATCCACCACTTGACAGCAAGGTTGCCTAAAGACGTTCTTGAACGCCTTGACATAATGGGCGGCATAAAAGAAAAGCTGTTCAATTACTTTAACCAGAATTACCAGAACATGTTCAATCGTTACATGGTAACGAGCGAAGATGAAATGGTAAAGAAAGTCAGAAACTTTATCGACAAAGAAGAAACAAAAGTTCTGACAAGGTACACGCCTAAAGAAATTGCCGACTTGCTCGACGCAGTTGGCGGCGCTGATAAATTCAACACAGGCGAAGTTGAAAAATCAGTAGTAAACATGTATGGACACTTACAGGGTCATATCCAGAGAGGTGTCAATGAACTTGAAACGCACACCAACAGCATTCTTCGTCAGAAGACTGACACGGGCGCTTTTGTCCGCGGTGAAAATGCGTATTCAATCGTAAAGTGCGCGTTCAAAGACAATCAATCTAAGCCAAAGACAGTAAGCGATGTAAAACTTTCAGTCAACATTCTTGACTCGGAACTCATCAGCCCGATATTCCACTATCAGGTTACAGTTGAATTCCTCGTTAAAGACTTAATCGCTAAACACATCATTGATACTATCGACAAAATCATCGAACAAGTTAAGGACGATAGAATAGATAAGGGTCTTGAAGAGCTTTCCGACGGCGAAATCATTTTCAACAAACTGAATAAAGTTGAAACTTTAACAGACGATGAACTTGATGATCCCAAATCAAAACGCTATACATTCATGGCGAAAAAACTCATGGAAAGACTTACAGATCTTCGCGCCGAAATTGATCCCGCGACATTTGACGCTCTCAACATTCGTGAGAACATCAAAAAGATTATTGATATGGAAAATATCCGTAACCGCGGCTTTAACACGGCTATTAACTCAATCACGGCAATTCTTGATACATCAAAGATGGGCTATCAGTACATCGAAAACTTGAAGAACGGACGCGAAGTTATCATTCGTGAATACGAAGATACCGATGCCGCCAATCTTCCCGACGAACGCTATGCGATTAAGCTCCGCTATTTTGACAATGCCCAGCTTATCGAAGACCGCAAAGCTTACGATGTAATGCTCAGAAGCTTTGAAACCGAAGTTCAGCACCTGTGGGATGTTCTTGAAGTTATCTATCAGGATAAAAAGAGCTTCTTCAAAATCAACGATTTTGATGATTTGGCAAAAAGAAACAAGAACAGAATCCGCAAAACAATTAAAGAAAAAACCGGCGAGCCTTTGTACGAAGATATCGCGAAGGTATGGGACGAGATTTCCTTTATTAAACCGGCTGAAACCGAAGTTGAAAAATCCAACAGAACGTACATTTATGAAAAAGACAGAATTCGCAACCGCATTATTCTTATGCGCAACAAAATGAAAAAAATGTACGACTACCTGTACCCGATTGAAAGACGCGTAATGACAGAAAGGCTTGAATGGCTTGAGAAGGAATATTACAGGTTTGACTACACGATCAACCCGTACCACCTCCAGCCGGGTCTCCTGTTGGACGTAGATATTACCTCCATCAAGAGGAAGAAAGTTACTCTGGACGCAATGGCTAACGTACTCAATGAGTTCCTCCACGGCGTATCCAAAGGCTTCTCTGATGCAGCATTTGCGTCATTCAGCCGCAGAAGGTCAACAGTCCGCGAAGACATCAATCAGTCATTCGCAGCTGTTTCCGAAGAAGAAGAAGAAGCAGCCATTGCAGCAGCCGCTCCTAAACCAAGACCGGCAGTAATTGCCGCTCCTTCTAAAGCGCCGGCGAAATCCGCGTCCAAGAAGAAAGGCGTTGTTGATTCAAGAGCAAAAGGTAAAAAGTCTTCACGCGGTGGAATTGCAGAACTTTAATTAAAGAACTGTAAAAGAGCGTATTTTCACAAACGCCTCCGAAGACAAATTCGGAGGCGTTTTTTTGTAATGTAAATAAGGAGGATATATGGCGGAAAGCACTAATTTGGAAATTCTTTCTACCCGCGCGGGTTTTAACAGCGCGGTTAGACATATAAAAAGAACAACGGATATCGCGTCAAAAACAAATGCGAATCTTGGAGATACTATTTACGAATTGGACGATGAAGAATTAACAAGCGGTCAAACAGGCTTGCTTTTAAGAATGTTATTGGTCGATAAACTTGACTATAAATCAGCGTCAACTAATCTTGCATCAGCGGTAAGCGACCTTTCAGGTGTAGTGAAAGAATTCGCAAAATGGAACGGAGTCGATCTTGTAGCCGCTTATTTTCATCCTGAAATGGGGCTTTTAATAGCAAACCCTAAAGTTTCGGAAGAACTTGCCGGTTTTGGTCAACTTCGTCAACATGAATTAATGGTGGTATATGCTGGTTTTCAGGGCAAGGAAACAAATGAAAATTGCCAGAAAGCCGCGGAATTGGCTTTAAGGGTTTTTGAAGGCTCTAAAGTTACAGCGCCAACAGCCATTACAATCGGAACCATAATTTCAGGACGCGCGTCTATTTTTTCGGAGCGCAGTTTATACGCTGCTTCAAAAATAGCTTTTACCTGCATCGCGTAAATCTCAGGGTAAGAGACGGCAATACGGCAACCGCGGTGTCCAAGCATGGGGTTAAACTCATGCAGAGAGTCAATACGAACCATAATATCAGCCTTTGACGGTTTAGAGCCTGAGGTTTTTGTAACATAGTCGATATAACCCTGTACTTCATCGGCGCTATGGGGCATAAATTCGTGAAGAGGCGAATCCAAAAGACGGATTGTTACTTCTTTGCCCGCCATTGCTTTCATAATGCCGTAGAAATCTTCCCTTTGCATTATCTGT
>NZ_BDHD01000002.1:0-75108 GCF_054786075.1 Treponema sp. R6D11
GCAACCTTTTATTAACTTTCTTCCTCTCTTATTTTGAGGAGCTTATAACGGCGGGTCATGTTTATATTTTGGAAACGCCGCTGTTCCGAGTCCGCACCAAAAAAGAGACCCGCTACTGTTACACGGAAAAAGAACGCGACATAGCCGCAGCGGAGCTTGGAGCCCAGTGCGAAATAACCCGTTTTAAAGGGCTTGGCGAGATAAGTCCCAAGGAGTTTGGGCAATTTATTGGAGAAGATATGCGGATAGTGCCTGTTTCGGTAAACACCTTAAAACAGGTTCCGCAGGTGCTGGATTTCTACATGGGCAAAAATACCCCTGAAAGACGCGAATATATAATGAAAAATCTGATAGAAGACGCTGGATAACCTGTAAAAGGATTGGAAATATTAGCCAATAAAAGTTAAAATAGTAATATGAGAAAGTTTACATTTTTTACATTGTTTTTCCTTCTTTGTTTTTCGCTCTTTGGACAAACATCAGGGCAAAAACCCAATGAATATAAAATCTATGTTTCTCCTATAGCCGGATACGGCAAAGAGAAGGATAATGATTACTTTTATAAACAACTGGGTTATGAAGTCTTTTTTCAACGTCATATAGTTGTAGAGTCGCAAAACGACAGTAGTTATATTTTTAAAGGGACGATTGAGCCTGTCAGCGGCGTACCCGTCAAAGAACCGCCTAAAGACCAGTCTGCCGGACAAAAAGATAGTTACAGCGCTATTTCGGAAAGAGCGTTTCCTCCCGTAAAAAATGCTCCGGGCAGACGTGAATATTTTTCTATTGAAAAACCCGAAGAAATTTACTTTATAGACGCAAAAGGCGATGTTAATTCGTCATTGGAAATTAAAGCTCAAGCGCAAGAGGAAGGATATTATTTTATATTGGAGATGTTAGATAGCGGAACAGGCGAGCCTCTTGGCAGGAAAAAACTTCTTTTTTCTGTTACCGACGCTTCTGTAAGTAAATTGGTTTCTATTATTGTTTATGAGCTACTTTCCAATATACCGGATCTTCCCGTTAAACGCGGCGATTCCCGCGATAGATGGTTGTATTTTGAAATAAGCGCATTATGGATGCCTAAAATTTATTACGATGGATATGATGAGATTAGTTTACTTGGTTTTGGTATGAAAGTTGGCACGGAATTTCATTTTGTAAGATTTATGTCTCTGGCTGCGGGAGCGCAGATAACCCAAGAGTATATTTCCGCCGCCGAGGAAGTTACTGATTTAATGCTGGAAACGCCCGTAGCGTTAAAATTTGTTTTAAAAGTAGATAATAATTATTCGCTGGAACCTTATGGAGGAGCCGCCTGGAATTTTTCAATAGGGGGAAAAATTCAACCTTCTATGTATTCATGGTTTGCAGGCGTTCAATTCGGCATAAAAGACAGAAGTGAGACAGGAATGTTTGTTATAGACCCAAGGTTTTCTATGGATTTTTATGATTCTTCCACTTTGGCAGGAACAGTCGAATATAGGCGTTATTGTATTCAGTTGGGATTAGGTTATAAATTCGGGGCTTTCCAAAAAAAGAAATAGGTTAAGTAATATTGACGCGATACCTTCTCTTGTTATACTGTTAAGTAATGGCTTTTATAAAAAATCTTTTTGATCGAAACTTTCTTGAGTACGCTTCTTATGTAATTAAGGACAGGGCTATCCCTGATCTTGAAGACGGTCTTAAGCCCGTACAGCGGCGTATCCTTCATTCCCTGTTTGAAATGGACGACGGTAAATTCCATAAAGTCGCCAACGTAACAGGGCATTGTATGAAGTACCACCCCCACGGAGAAGCTTCCATTAACCCTGCGCTGGTTGTTCTTGCCAACAAAGAGCTTTTTATCGACAGGCAGGGGAACTTTGGCAACCTGTTTACAGGCGACGACGCATCCGCCCCGCGCTATATCGAGTGTCGCGTAACGCCTCTTGCAAAAGATATTTTTTACAATCCAAAACTTACAGCATGGGCTGATTCCTATGACGGCAGAAACAGAGAACCCGTTCTTTTTCCGGCAAAAATTCCCGTGGTTCTTGTTATGGGCGTTGAGGGCATCGCCGTCGGCATGTCAACAAAAATTTTGCCGCACAATGTGTTGGAAGTATTGGAAGCTGAAATCGCCTGCCTTACCGGAAAAAAGTTTGAACTTTTCCCTGATTTCCCCACTGGCGGTTATGTAGATGTTTCAGAGTACGCTGACGGAAACGGAAAAGTTTTAGTCCGCGCCAAAATGGACACGTCCGACCCAAAACGCATTCTTATTACCGAACTTCCGTTTGGCTCTACTACTGAAAGTTTAATAAACAGCATAGATTCCGCCGCAAGAAACGGAAGAATTAAAATCATGGGCATTAATGATTTTACTACTGATAAAGTTGAAATAGAAATTAAACTTGCCCGCGGCGTATATGCTCAAGAGACAGTAGACGCTCTGTATGCGTTTACCGAGTGCGAACAATCAATTTCGGTAAATCTTTTGGTAATTAAAAACGGGCTTCCCGCCGTTATGACTGTAACGGAAATTATAAAGTATCATGCTAAACAGCTTGTAAAAATTCTTACAAAAGAATTGGAGCTTGAGAAAAAAGAATTATTGGACAAATTGCACCTGCGTACTTTGGAAAGAATATTCATAGAAGAGCGAATTTATAAAGCTATCGAAAAAATGAAAACGGCAAAGGGAGTACAGGATGCGGTGCTTGCGGGTTTTAAACCTTTCTTAAAAGAAATAGGACCGCGAAAAATTACAGATGATGATGTTGAACACCTTTTGCGCATACCAATCCGCAGAATATCGTTATACGACATTAATAAAGCCCGTGAGGAAATGGAGCAGATACAGGCGCGTATAAAAGAAATTAATAGCCACCTAAAAAATATAACAGCATATTCGGTTTCTTATCTTAAAGGGATTATTACAAAAATAAAAGCAAATGAGGAAATCGGTCGCGGGGCGCGAAAAACATTAGTTGGCGCATTTAACAAAATTATCGCCAAAGAAGTTGTTAAGCGCGATGTTGAGCTTAGGTATGACAATAAAACAGGCTACCTTGGCACAAATGTATCGGGAGCTAAGATTGCGGAAGTGTCGCCTTATGACCGTATTCTTGCAATTCGCAAAAACGGAATGTATACAGTTATGGATTTAAGCGAAAAGGCGTTTATCGGGGCGGAAGCGTGGTTTATTGGAGCGGCGGACAAGGATATTCTTTCTAAAACAATTTTTACAATTATTTACAAGGAAAAAGATACAGGCTACCCGTGCATTAAACGCTGTGTAATTGAGGGTTGGATAATGAACAAGGATTATTTCCTTGTACCAGATGGGGCTGAAGTTTTGCACATAGATATTAAGCCGAAATTTACATTTACTGTCCACTATAAACCCAAACCTCGGCTTAAAGTTCTTTCGGAAAATTTTAAAGCGCAGGATTACAATGTGCGCGGATTAAAAGCCGGAGGAATAAGGCTTTCGGCGAAAGAAGCAGAGAAAGTAACCGGCGTATAGGAGTAATGATGAGTAAAGACGATATTGTTTTTGATGAAAAATCGGGAATATCAATAGAAGAACAGAAGGAAATATTTTCTAAAATTAACGGAATAGCCGAGAAAAACCGCAAGCTTCTTTCCAAGACAACGCAAATTGATAAAGATAAAAAAGGCGAAATAATTATAAAAGCAAAAAAGAGCGGAGCGGGTTTTCCGTTAGCTGTAAATATTGCCGCTGTAATTGTGCTTTTAGCGGGAGTATTTTTTCTGTTTTCTTTTTACGGAAAGAAAGATTCTCAGGTAAGGATAGGAAAAGCCGTTTATGATATAACAGAGCGTACGCTCATACAGGAAATTCGCAAAGATACGTCTGAAAAAATAGCTGAAAAGGAAATGGAAATAACGACGATAACAACGCGGTTGGACGAAGTTGACGATGAGCTTTCAAAATTATATTCCAGTAATCAGGAGCTTACAAAAGAACAAATAGCGGCTCAAGAAAGACTTTTAGCTTTGCAAAATTCTTTCCGCGATGAGCTTGCGGTATTACAGGACGAAAAGTCGCAAATTTTAGAAGCTTCCCGCTCAAGAGAAGCCCGTCTTCGCGCGCAACTTGACGAAAGAACAAGGGAATACGCAGCGGCGCAGCAGAAAACATCAGGCGAATTGGATTACGCAAATAGCGAATTGGACAGGCTTACAACGGAACAGGAAAGAATCGCCGCTATAGACGCCCAAGTTTCAGGCGGGCTTGCCTCTGTGAAGGACTATATTAAAAATGAACAGTATGATCAGGCGTCGCGCGTTGTTGAAAATCTGCGCCACTTTTGTAATACCAATACGCTTGCCTCATCGCGTGTGTTCCAATCAAGAAGGGATTTTTATAACCAGTCGATTGATTTTGTGGAAGCGATGATAATTGACGCGCGAAAAAACAGCGGATCTTCGCTTGGCGCGGAACAGTTTGATTTACAGGCAAAAAATGTACAACTGCAAGAAAAAATCAATGAAATGCAAAAAACAAACGACGCTTTAAAAAGCGGCGGCTCAGGGCTTACAAGCAGAATCAGCGAGTTAGAAACAAGTATTACGGATAAAGATACAAAAATATCGACATTGGAAGCGGATAAAACCAATTCTACCGCGGAGATTAACAGGCTTAATACAGTGAATAAGGCGCAGGAACAGGAAATGACAAGGTTAAAAAGACAGGTTGATATTGCGCAAAATGCCTTAAAAGAATTACAGGCGTTACAACAAGAGTAACGCCTGATCCGGTGCGGAATTGATATTCAGAAATGGTGTGTTAGGCTGCAGAACCGTCAGCTATTGGATTTAAATAGCCGGTTTGTACGCAAATATTGAACAAATGTCTGGTAATGGTTTCTTCGGTTGTTTTTGTATTTCCGCCATTACATCGCGTAAAGCGAACCAGATATTCATTGTCCATTTCTTTAAGAATATCCACATACTCCGTATTGCCCGGTAAACACTTGATACTATAACGTTTCATAGTATTTATATCGGAGGAATTTCAGTCCCTCTTGAGAAATTTACCGAATTTCTTTACAATAAATATCATGAAAATTCGGTTCAAAATGTTCCTTGTTATATTGCCTTTAATCATCGTTCCGCTTGTTTTGGCGGAAACTGCGTCCTATTTTCAGGCTGTAAACGGTATTACCCGCCTTGCCAGAGAGCTTTTAGGGTTTAAACTGGGAGAACTGGAAAAATACGCCAATAATCAATGGTCGCTTTTGGTTGATAATAACTATGCCGGAAAACCGGAAATGGTAGAAGCGGCGGAAAAAGCCGTGGAACAGTACGGGCGCAGTATTCTTCTAAGCGATACGGAAATAATCTTTGCTGTAGATAATTCCGGGAAAGTAGCTATGTCTACTTCCGAGATTGAATTATCGCCTTACGAGTCAAAGACGCTGTTACAGCTTCTTGATCGTGAATACCAAGGGTTGCAAACTGCCGTCATAGGCGGCGAAAAACGTATTTTTCAAGCTTTTTATTTTACTCCCTTTAACTGGAATATTTTGATCAGCGAAAAAGAGCAAGTGTTTTTTGAAGACGCAAAAATGATAGCGTACCAAACTGTCATTTCTCTTGGAGCTTCGGTAGCTATCGCCGTGTTTATGCTTATTATTGTTACCCGCCGCCTAACAAATCCGTTGGGGAAGATTGTTAAAACTATGGAATCTATAATTGAGACCGCGGATCTTTCATCTAAAGTTGAAGTTGAATATAACGATGAAACAGGTATTCTTGCGCATACATTCAATAATATGACAGATGAATTGGAAAGGGCGTACTCGCAAATAAAGCGTTATGCGTTTGAGGCTGTTCTTGCAGGGAAAAAAGAGGAGCGTATCCGTCAAATTTTCCAAAAGTATGTGCCTAATAACGTAATCGAACGCTTCTTCGCGTCTCCCGAAAAAATGCTCGTTGGCGATAATCGCAAACTTTCAATACTTTTTTCCGACATTCGCTCCTTTACCACAATTTCTGAAGGTATGGCTCCAGACGATTTGGTTAACTCTCTTAACCGCTATTTTTCGGGACAGGTTGACATTATCTACAACAGAAAGGGAATAGTAGATAAATACATTGGCGACGCTATCATGGCTATCTGGGGCGCTCCAGAAAAACACGAAGATGACGCGTTACAGTCTATTTTATCGGCTTTGGAAATGTCAGATGCGGTTTTAAAATTCAACGAAAACCAACGCAAACTTGGCAAATGCGAATTTAAAATCGGCATAGGGCTTAACTTTGGCGAAGTTACTGTCGGCAATATCGGAAGCGAGCGCAAGATGGATTACACGGTAATCGGAGACGCGGTAAATTTGGCGTCGCGCATGGAAGGACTGACAAAAACTTATCACTCTGAAATTTTAATTTCTGAAAGCCTTTTTGAGGAATTGCGCCAAATAGCTCCAAATGCGGGATTGTTTTATAGGCTCTTGGATACTGTCGCGGTAAAAGGTAAAACCAAGGGAGTAAGAATTTTTACAGTAAAAAGAACCCTCACGCCGCAGGAGCAAAAATCATGGTCATTGCATAATCAGGGAATGAAACTTTATTATGCGCGTTCCTTTGCCGAAGCCGCGCAAAAATTTAAGGAAGCGCTTGAAGCGTTACCAGGCGATTTTAACGCTGACAATCTGTACAAAAGATGCGTGGAATACGCTTCCGCGCCGCCGCCTGCCGACTGGAACGGCGTGGAAGTAATGAAGACCAAATAGTATGGAGTAAGAATTATGGGAAAGTATATTCTTGCACTGGATCAGGGAACTACAAGCTCTCGCGCGATTCTTTTTGATCATGAACAAAATATTGTCGCGGTAGAGCAGAAGGAGTTTACCCAAATTTATCCGCAAGAAGGCTGGGTGGAGCATGATCCAATGGAAATTTTTTCTACCCAATACGCGGTAATGACGGATATTATTTCCAAGACGAAAATAAAAACAAGCGATATAGCCGCCATCGGCATAACAAACCAGCGTGAGACGACAATTCTTTGGGATAAAAATACAGGCAAGCCCGTTTATAACGCGATTGTATGGCAATGCAGAAGAACATCGGCAATTGTAGATAGACTTGTAAAAGACGGACTTGGAGATCATATAAAAAAAACTACGGGGCTTATTCACGACGCTTATTTTTCAGGGACTAAAATTAAATGGATACTTGATAATGTAGAAGGCGTAAGGGAGAAAGCGCAAAAAGGTGAAATACTTTTTGGCACTGTAGATACATGGCTTATTTGGAAATTATCAGGCGGCAAAGCTCATGTGACGGATTACACAAACGCAAGCAGAACAATGATCTTTGATATTCATAAACTTGATTGGGACGATACGCTTCTTAAAGCATTAAATATTCCGCGCGCGATACTCCCGCAGGTAAAGCCGTCTGGGGCAATCTTTGCGTCCGCCAACATTAACGGCGTTGAAATACCAATTTCGGGTAACGCGGGAGATCAACAGGCGGCGTTATTTGGGCAATGCTGTTTTGAAAAAGGCGATACAAAATGCACTTATGGCACTGGCTGTTTCCTGTTAATGAACACAGGACATAACGCCGCCGAAAGTGCGAACGGTCTTTTAACTACAATTGCCGCCGGTTTAAGCGAAAAAGTTCAATATGTGCTTGAGGGTTCGGTTTTTACGGGCGGCGCGGTTATTCAATGGTTACGAGATGAATTGCGTATTATCACCGACAGCGCGGACAGTGAATATTTTGCGAGTAAGGTAAAGGATACAGGAGGCGTCTATCTTGTTCCTGCGTTTACGGGGCTTGGAGCTCCGTATTGGGATATGTATGCGAGAGGTTGTATAATTGGGATTACTCGCGGAACAAAAAGAGCGCACATTATCAGGGCGGCGCAGGAATCTATAGCGTATCAGGTTATGGATCTTTTAAACGCAATGGAAAATGATCTTGGAGTAAAATTAAAAGAGTTAAAAGTTGCCGGTGGCGCAAGCAGGGATAAATTCCTTATGCAGTTTCAGGCTGATATGTGCCGTATGCGGATTGTCCGCCCGATTATTCGGGAAACAACGGCTCTTGGCGCGGCGTGTCTTGCCGGAATTACAACAGGGTTCTGGAAAGATTTAAACGAGGTTAAAAGCCGCTGGCGGGAGGATATAGTTTTTTCCCCTGAAATGGACAATGAAAAACGCGAAAAATTAATCGCCGGTTGGCATAAAGCGGTAGAAAGAAGCCGCGGCTGGGCTTGATTAATTTTTTAATTTCTGTAATTATTAGTTAACTTATGAAATACTTCAATCCTGCGAATTTAGCCATTATTGCCTGTCCCGGCGGGGACATTTTTGCAAATGAAGTAATTCAACATCTTCGTCATAAATATCGAATAAGCCGTAAACAAACAGTAGAAGAACTTTCCAAACGTTACAGTATAGAAGCCGACAGAATCGGTCTCCAAATAGATCTGATAAATAAAATTGTCGCGCGTGGAACATTATCCCAAAGCGGTTCCGATAAAAATAACGGACCACTTAAAGTTCCTGTTAAATTTACATTGTTTCCTAACGGCGAGATAAAATCCGAGATTCAGGAATCTATCCGCGGGAAAGATGTGTATATTTTTCAAGATGTTGAAAATCATTATCCTGTAAATTTTTCCGGCGAAACTGTCAATAATTTATCGACAAACGATCACCTTATGACAATTTTTGTTACAGTTGACGCCGCGCGCCAAGCGGGAGCCGAGCGGATTACTCTTGTTATACCGAATTATCCTTATTCGCGCCAACACAAGGCAAAGGGAAGGGAAGGGCTTACCGCGAGCAGAATAGGAAAAATATTTGAAAGCCTTGGAGTAGACAATATTATTACCCTTGATATTCACTCAAGGGATATAATGAATGTGTTTAATCAAATACGCCTTGAAAACCTTCATGCCAGTTATCAAATTATACAAACATTAATCAATATGGACGATATTTTAAACGATGACTTTGTAGTTGTTTCTCCAGACACCGGCGCTGTTGACAGAAATAAATTCTACGCTTCCGCGCTTAAAAAGCCTTTGGCTCTTTTGTACAAAGAAAGAGATTATTCAAAAATATCAAAGGACGCGTCCCAATCAAATATTTCGCAAATACGTCTGCTTGGTAATGTAAAAGATAAAACCGTCTTTATGGCAGATGATATTTTAGGAACAGGCGGTACGCTGATAAAGGGCATGAGGCATTTAAAAGAAAACGGCGCGCGCAGAATTATATGCGCTATCAGCCTGCCTCTTTTTTCTGGTAATTCAATTTCACACTTTGACGAAGCTTACAGCGAAGGGCTTTTTTACCGCATTATCGGGACAAATGCCGTCTATCAGGAAGAAGTTGTAAAGCGCGAATGGTATGTAAATGTCAATATTACGCGCCTGTTTGCCGATGTTATTTCGCGCCTTCATCAAAATCAGTCTGTTTCAAGCCTGCTTGATAATTCCGCTATTATTAACCGCCTGCTTTCCAAGAAAGCGATAGAACCCCAGAACGAGTTGCCTTTTACGCAATCTTCAAATTAAAATTTTTCAAATAAAAAACCGTGTAATTTTACACGGTTTTCGAGTTCATTTTTTGTGCAGATATTATTTTTTCTTTTTTAATGTTTTTTGGCTTTTGGTTTCTTTGTCGCTGTTTTTTTTACTTTTGCTTTTTTAACTGTTGATTTTTTAACTTTAGCTTTTCCGGTAGTTTTCTTCTTTTGTTTGGCGTACTTCCTGTTCAGGTTAGCCTGATAATCACTGCATTCCGAACATAAGATGTACCCTTTTTTTACCTTTCCACCGCATCTTGGGCATTTTCCTTTTTTAATTCTGCTGTTATACCTTTCTTTTCGCTGTTCATTAATTTCGTCTCTGTGCGCTTCACGATACCTTCTTTGCCTTTCCCTGTTCGCCAGGCGTGTTTTTGCATCGGTCATATACACTCTCCTTTTTGTGTGATATATTAAGAAGTATAGTACATAATTATTTTTTTGTCTATAGTTATTGTTAAATTTGGTAATTTATAGTAAAAGAATAATATGTCTGTTTTTTATTTTTTAGACGCCAGAACAAAATTGTTTATAGTTTTTCTTTTTACTTTTCTTGTTTTTTTTGTTGACACTTTTTCATCTGTTGTCAGTTTGATGTTGTTATTTTTTATTATCAGAATTACCGCAGGAATACCTTTTAAGGGTCTCAAATATTTTAAAAATCTTACATTGTTAGCGTTATTTATTATTCTTATACAAACGCTCTTTGGTAAAGGTGAAAATTATATCATAATTCCACTTTTTCCTACCTCGTTTCCGTTTTTGGGCGGCAAAGGTTCTCTTAATTGGGACGGATTTTTATTCGGCGTTATAATTATCTGCCGTCTTTTTACGTTAATGATGATTTTACCGGTATTAACTCAGGCAACTCCCCTTCATAAAATAACCAGAGGTTTGTGCAATTTTGGCGTAAATTATCGAGCCGCCTTTATTATAACATCAGCGTTAAACCTAATTCCTGTTTTTAACTCGGAAGCTCAAGTAATTATGGACGCTCAAAGATTGCGAGGAATTCGTAAATTCGGGATAAAATCATATATAAACCTGCTTATTCCCCTTTTGTTAAATGCCATGCAAAAAGCCCAAATTTCCGCAGTTGCGATGGATTCCAGAGCGTTTGGCGTTTATAAAACAATAACATGGCTTGAACAGCCCAAAATGAAAAAACGTGATTTTTTCTTTATTTTAGGCAGTCTTATTTTTTTCACGGTTATAATATATATTGAATTAGAATGTCCGTAATTAAACTGGAAAATGTTAGTTTTATGTACCCTCATACCCCAAAAAACGCTTTGGAAGGGATAAATTTGTCCGTTTCGCAGGGTGAATTTCTTGCCGTAATGGGCGAAAACGGGTCGGGGAAAACCACGTTTTGCAAGCTCCTTAACGGAATAATCCCCCATGTTTCAGGCGGCTCTTTATCGGGAAAAGTCGAGGTTGACGGCGTTGACACAAAAAATTCATCTGTTCCGCAGTTGGCTGTAAAAGTGGGAATGACATTAGACGATCCCGACGTACAGCTTTTTACATCGTCTGTTCGTGAGGAAACCGCTTTTGGCTTGCAGAATATTCTTTTGCCGCCCGAAGAAATGGAAATAAGAATTAAACAGGCTTTGCAAGCAGTGGGGCTTACGGGGTTTGAGGACAGGCAACCTTCGACTTTATCCGGTGGCGAAAAGCAGCGGCTTGCTATTGCAGCCGTTTTAGCAATGAAGGGGAAGATACTGGTTCTTGACGAACCCCTGTGCCGCCTTGACCCGCAGGGCGCGCTGGAAGTAATGTCGGTTTTAAGCGAGTTGCGTAAAAATGAAAATATAACGGTAATTATGACAACGCACGACAGTACAAAAGCGGCTGAATTCGCAGACAGGGTTTGCGTTTTTAAGGACGGAAAAATTGCCGCCCTTGATACAGCTAAAAATATTTTTTCTAATAGCGATTTATTAAAAGAAAATTGTATACAGCCAATTGCCGAAAATTTTACTAATTTTATTCCGCAAAATAAAACTTGCGATAACCCCGTAATAAGCATAAAAAATTTTTCATTCTCATATTCAAATGGTTCGGGAATAAAGAATATTAATTTGGAAATCGCAAATAACGATTTTATCGCTATTACCGGAAATAACGGTTGCGGAAAGACTACGCTTCTTAAATGTATTACAGGTCTTTTGCGTCCATGCGAAGGGGACATTTTTATTTGCGGAAAAAGTACAAAAAAACTTTCCGTCAGTGATATTTCCAAAGACGTAGGATTTGTTATGCAAAACCCCAACACCCAACTTTTTACTGATTCTGTTTACAAAGAAATTGCATTTGCTCTTAAAAATATGCGTCTTTCAAAAACAGAAATAAAGCAAAGAGTGGAAGCAAGCCTTAAAACAGTGGGACTTAACTATGCGGACGCTTTTCCTCCTGCGTTAAATAGATCGGACAAAGTAAAGACATTAATAGCGTGCGTTATCGCTATGGGCTGTAAAATAATTATTCTTGACGAAGTTGACGTGGGTAATGATTATTCAGGCAGTTTAAAAGTTATGGATATAGCAAAAGAGTTACATTCAAAGGGCTTTACAATAATTTTTGTTACTCATAATATGTTTTTAGCTGGCGAATACGCTAACAGACTGATAAAAATGGAAAAGGACAGGATTGTATTTGATGGAAGACGTGAAGATTAACAAAAGTAAACATTTTTCCGTTCACCCAGCCGTTATAAGCGTTTGGTCTGCCGTTATCGCATTGGGACATTTATTGCCGACTATTCCAATTTATGGAACGGGCGGTACATTTTCATTGTCCACTGTTCTTTATCCGCTTTCAGGAATATTTTTTGGTCCGTTAGGCGGCGCACTTTGCTCTGCGGCAGGCGGCTTTATCGGCTCTTTAATCGCCCCTTACACCGCATGGATGGGGCTTGGCACTTTTATTGTAGGAACAACAACGGCGTTTACAGCAGGGTGTGCCGCATGGGGAAAATTCCCTCCTGTCGCCGTCAGTTCAACCGGAAGTATAATAATTAACGGAGGGATTATCGTTTATCTTGTTGGGACAATTCTTTGGTTTACTCAGGAAATCGGCAGAAGCGTTATCAGTTTTCCATTAATTTTTTACGGAGTGGGTTTTGTCTTTTTGATAACAGCGGTAATTTTCGCGCGGCGAATGTTTGAAAGCAAAAACAAATGGATAAAATTTCCCGCTGTTTGGCTATGCGCTTTTAGCGGTCTTATCGGCGGAGCTACAATAGGAAATTTTTTCTCTCTTGTATTGTACAAACAGCCAAAAGAAGTTTGGCTCTTGCTTACAATTACCGCCCCCATTGAACGCGCTGTTTTTGCGTCTGTAGCGATGCTTGTAGGAGTCCCGCTTCTTTCAGGTTTGAATAAAATAGGTATTTTTATGGGTCCTCAAGGCGGCACTTATGAAAATTGATTGTCATGTTCATGTAACGCCGCCTGATATTATTGAGGACTGGAAAAAATACGCAAAAAAAGAACCGTACTTTTCGTTAATTTCGCACAGCAAGGTAAATAAATTCGCCACGGCGGAGGATGTTGTTTCCGTAATGGAAAAAGACGGTTTTGACAAAGCGGTAATTTTTGGTTTTGGTTTTAATGATATAGGCTTGTGCCGTTATGTGAATGACTATGTAATAGAAAAAATAAAACAGTTTCCCGAAAGATTAACAGGTTTTGCCGTTGTCCCACCTGGCGGTGTAAAACACGCTAAAGAGACGGCAAAAGAGATAGAACGCTGTTTTAACAACGGACTTAAAGGGGTAGGGGAGCTTTTCCCCGAAGGGCAGAGTTTTGATCTTATTAACGAAAAAGCGACTTGCGGTTTAACAGATACTTGCAAGGAACTTGGCATACCGCTATTGCTCCACGCAAACGAAACTATCGGTCATTATTATCCGGGAAAAACAAATATACAAATGCAAGACCTAGAAAAATTTATACTGAATAATCCCGATCTAAAAATAATTCTTGCCCATTGGGGTGGCGGAATATTTATCTATGAGACCATGAAAGAAATCAAGGTAAGTTTTCGCAATGTATACTACGACATCGCCGTTACCCCGTATCTTTTTGATGAGCGAATTTACCGAGCCGCAAAAGCACTGGGTATTTGCGAAAAAATTATCTTTGGCAGCGACTTTCCGCTTCTGCCGCCTTCACGTTACATAAAAGGACTGGAGAATAGCGGGCTTTTAGAAGAGGATAAAAACCTGATACTTGGTATAAATGCGCAGAGATTTCTGGGGCTGTAAGTAGTCAAATAGCAATTAAAAGTATATAATTACCATTATGACAAAAAAAAGACTAATACCCGCTTTCACGCTTCTCCTGTTATTAAACACTTTGCACCCTTTTAACGCGCAATGCGATGTTTTTGAATATAAGCACATAAAAGGCGCGCGATACAGGATACTTTCCGTTGTGGACGAAGCGGTTTTTTTAAACGGCATTTTAAGTCATCGCGCTGAAATACTTAACCGAATCGCGGTAGAAGTTACTGATGTAAAAGACGGCAAGGGAGTACACAAGGCTGTTTTTCAAACATCGGAGCGGATTGTCTATGATTCCGCAACCAAGGCGCAGACAGGATCGGGATTTTATTGGACAAGGGAATATGATTCTGTTTTTGAGCGCGATAAACTCGGATACCTTACTATAGACCCAAAATACTATATGCCGGTTGTGCGTAACGTGCCTGTATTTCCTGATAAAGATTTAAAAGTTTTAGAAACATGGAGAGCGGAAGGCTATGAGATACACGATTTTAGAGATTCGTTTGGGATAGAAGAGCCGTACCGCATACCGTTTACGGCGAATTATGCTTATGTAGGGCAGCGCGAATGGAAGGGGAAAAGTTATCCCGCATTTTCCGTAAGTTATAAAATAGCTTCAAGACCCCAAGCTGCGCAGGGTCGTCTTTATCCTGTGCGTATTATGGGCGATTTTGATCAAATTGTTTACTGGAGTCATTCGCTTGGACAGGCAATCGCATACGAGGAAAGTTTCCGCCTGACTTTTGAAATGTCAGACAAAAGAAAAATAGAGTTTCGCGGAACAGCGCAGGCTGAATTTATCGAGTCTGAAACAATGAACAAAGAACAATTTGCGGCGGAAATTGAAAAAGAAATAGATCGCCTTAAAATCCCCGATGTTGTTGTTAATGTTGTAGACGAAGGTATTTCATTAAGAATGGAGAATGTTCAATTTTACGCCGACTCTAACAAGATGCTTCCGGGAGAGTTGGAAAAACTTGAAAGAATTTCAGCTATTATAAAAAATTATCCCGATAGAGATATTGTAATAAGCGGGCATACGGCTTTGGCGAGAGGAACAAGAGACGATCATATCAAGCTTTCACAAGAGAGGGCAAAAGCGGTGGCGGATTATTTCCTTGCCAATAAAGTTCGTACTGCCGACCGCATGGTGATTCGCGGATACGGAGCGGATAAGCCGATAGCGGATAACAAAACCGAAGAAGGAATGAAAAAAAACAGAAGAGTAGAAATTACTATTCTGGAAAATTAAAATGTTAAAAGACAGCCTTTTAAGGTTAAATCACTCTATGGACAGGCTTATGCCTTTTATTACTCCTTTGTCCGTAGCGCTTGGTTTGCTTTTCCCCAATTTTTTTCTTCCGTTACGCCCCTATGTCATTTTATTGTTCAGTATTATGACATTTTCAGGCGCATTAAAACTTACCGCCGTTGAATTAGGCACTTCAATAAAAAGTCCCGCTCCTATTTTGCTTTTTTTTATTTCAACCCATGTATTAATGCCGTTAGCAGCTCTTTTTTTATCTTCGCAATTTATTAAAGATACAGATATTATCGCCGGTTTTGTGCTTCTTTTTGCCGGTCCTACGGCGGTGTCAGGTTTTATCTGGTCGGCAATTTATAAAGGAGACAAGGCATTAGGGCTTTCTTTAATTTTGCTTGATACCTTGCTTGCCCCGCTTGTTGTTCCGGCGACGCTTTCAATTCTTATGGGGACAAAAGTAGCAATGGACATGAGCGGTATAGCGGTTTCATTAATATTTATGGTTGTGGTTCCAACAATAATAGGCGTTGCGTTAAACGAAACAAGTAGGGGCGCGATACCGCAAAAAATTTGTCCCGCAGTAGACCCTTTTGCCAAATTCTGCCTGATGCTTGTTATTGCGGCTAATTCAGCGGCAATAGCGAATATTTTAAAATTTGATGACCCGCTTCTTTGGAAAACAGGCGTTCTTTGTTTGTTTTTAACGGCTTCAAGTTTTCTGCTTGCGAGGCTTAACGGCATTGTAACTAAATGCGACAATGAAAAAACCGCCGCCCTTGTTATTGCAGGCGGATTACGCAATAACAGCGCGGTTATGACGCTTGCTGTAACATTTTTGCCGGAAGCTGCGGTTTTGCCTACATTGATGAGTATTATTTTACAGCAATCAATAGCCGCGATAATGGGCAGATTAATTATTCGCCGCTGAATTCATAGCGCAGGGCTGATTCGTCAAAAATAAAAACAACTTTACCCTGCGAAAGCAGTCTGCGGTTTTCTTCGGAAGAAATAATTGTCATTGCGTCGCTTTTTTCGATAATAAGGTCTGTAGGTTTAACTCCAAAAACACCTTGAGCGAAAATGCGTAACGGTCTGTCACCGACAATTTTTTGTAATTCCGCAGAAAGCCCTGACGGATTTTTTTGAAAAATATTTTTAGCCGCTGAATATCGTACCATAGTGCCTTCAAATTTAGATTCCAGCATATTGCGATCATAAATAAGGTTCATATCGCTGTCCCAAATTTTAGGAAACAGGCATGGAACGGGCATGGCGACGCTGTTCATTCCATGTATGGGAAGTTTATCCAAGGCGATAATGACTATCCCCGTATGCCGCGCAGTGGAAATGGGGATTAATGTTTTTAAAACAGGAGATGCTCTTTTATGGGTTAAAAGCATAGAGCTAATAGATGAAATTGGTATTGTTATGGACGAAGTAATATTTTTCATGTCAGGGGAAAGAGCGGGCGATGATGAGTTTGCCCTGCGGGAAATTGTCTCTACTTGTTCAAGGGTTAATTCGCCTGAATTGACAAGGTCTTCTATGGTGGTAGAAGAATCTACTTGCAACCCCAAAAGGCACGGCTCTATAAGGCGTAAATAATTTGAATTTAAAAGTGATTCCCCATGTGTTCTGCCGGCGGGAAGTTTTAACCCCGCTTGAGCCAGATTAAAGGAAACTGCCGCATTAATGCGTAATGTGTCCCATTCTACCGAGCCTGAAATTCCCGTTTTTCCCTGTCCAAAGACACCCATAACGGAGAAGAAAATTAAAGTTAAAATTATCAGTTTTTTCATAGTAACTATTCTAATATTATCGGCACTCTAATCGTTCTTCCTTCATGCAGAATATCGGTTATTTTAAGCCCGTTTGCCTCCGCCAGGACTTGGGGTTCAATCCCGTATTTTCTGCCTAAAGACCAGAAAGTTTCGCCTTTTTGCACAATATGGGTATCCGTAAAGTTGGGCGGTACGGTTACCTGCCTGTTTTGCAGCGTATTTTGCGGTTGGTTTTGGTTTTTGGGCGCAGGCGCGTTACCAAATGCCGGAATAATGATAGTTTCCCCTATTTTTAAATATCTGCCGGAAAGACCGGGATTGTGCTGTTCAATTATTTTTACGTCTATCCCGTAATTCCTCGACATTGACCATAAAGTGTCGCCGGTTTTAACCACATGGTAATGGTAACGGATCAATTTTAGATCGTCGCTTTCAACGGCATTTGTAATTTTTTCAAGATGTTCTGCGGGGATTTTTAACCTGTAGTTTACGTCTGCGGGGCTTATCCCATGAAGAAGTTCCGCATTAAGACGGCGTAATAGCTCTTTGGAAACGCCTGTTTCCTCTGCAAGAATATCAATGGAAACCTGGCGTTTTAGTGGAATTGCCGTCCAGTCTACTTTTTCATGCCAGATGTTGATTCCGTATTTTCGCGGTTGGGAAATAATATAATTTGCCGCGATTAATTTGGGTACAAAATGCTGAGTTTCCTGCCTTAAATCGCCCCTCTTTACAAGTTCCCAGTAATCATGCCTTCCTGTCTTTTTTACTGTTTTGCTAACTGCGCCCAGTCCGCTGTTGTATGCCGCAAGCGCAAGTTCCCAACTGCCTAGCGTTCTGTAATTTTCTTCCAGTTTTAGCAGGGCGGCTTTTGTCGCTTTTTCAAAATCGCGCCGCTCGTCAATAAGGTCTGTAACCCTTATGTTGTATGGAGCAATGCTGTTTAGCATAAATTGCCAAAGACCCACCGCGCCCGACTTACTCCTTGCCGTTATCACAAAACCCGATTCAATAACAGGAAGATAAGCCAATTCAGGCGGCATATTAAGGCGGGCGGCTTCTTCCTTGATAAACGGCAGATAAAGACTCCCTCTCTCTAAAACGGCGTTAAGAGTGGCAATTCCATGAGGACTTGAAAACTGTTTAATGTAACGCTGTGTTAAAGGCTGTTCAAGAGCCGTTTCCGTAATAAGCGAATTTCCAGCAGGCGTAAAAACCTGCATGGAGCGGTTAGAAGGGAGAGGAAGCGAAGGATCGGGCTGTTTACCGCGTAAAGGGCGGCTTTCTTCCGTCTGCGCCCATGTAAAATTGATAATGAAAAATAAAAAAAAGATGAAACTAAGCCTACGCATTTTGTCCATTCTTATCCGTTTAAACGCCGATTTGCTCAAAATTTCTCTCCGTAGTAAATCCCCGCCCATTCCCATCTTCCGTGAATTTCAGGATCTTGCGGGAAATAAATTTTTCTAAAATATAAATGCCATGTATTAAGCGAGAATGACCAACCGGTCGTTTTTAAAAACGCTTCGGTTGAATTTGAAGAAGCGTCCAGAGTCGGAGAATATTTGATATGGTTGCCGTACATAAATTGCTCAAGATTAAATTTGTTCATACCAATATCATCGGTTTCTACCTGTTCCCAAGAGCGGGCGAAAAAGTTTACCTTTGTCTGGTATCTCATAAGGGCGCTGGCGTTGCCTGCGTCAATAGCCGCTTCTATGGCGCTTCTTAACGAGGTAAGACTGTCAAAAGTCCAGTCTTTTTGAGACCTGCTAAAGTCAACTTGATGTTTTGCGTGTTGATCTGCGTATGGGAAACCGGGTATTATAGTCCCGGAATACGGCAGATAATTTGTATATGCCGCAACCGCGCCGTTCCAGTCTCCGGCTTGTTCGCAAGCCTGACCAAGCATAAAATAACTGGTTCCCAGATCGATTTTATCGGCAAATCTGGAGATAAGCTCTTTGTAATACCAAACTTTGCGGTCTACCTTGACGTTCTCGTTGATAAGATTGCGCAGGCATACAAGGTGGATTGATTCGTCGTTTATGATGAAATCAGGGTAATTTTTAATGATTAAATCAAAGTAAAGGGTGGCGATAGGTCTTGATTCCTGTTGAACATAGGCGTATGCAATCATTAAAAAATAGTAGCCGTTATAAGGGTCAGCCGGATTATTAATTGTTTTTTCGCTTAAAAAATGTATAACTCTTTCATAATCATTTAACCGCGCGAAACTTGTGGCAATCTCCCTTGTTACGGCAAATTCTCCATCACTGCCCGTGTCTTCGTTTTTAAGCAGGTTAAAAAGCTCTACAAGGTTTTTCCTGTCTTCCTTTGAGCCTGTAAGGTAATAAGGATCGATGCCGGAAGAATGAAAATTGCATGATATTGCCATAAAAACCGATAATATTAATGTGAAATACATTAAAAAGCTAAGTTTTTTATTAATATCCATTGTTTATGATAGTATCATTATGTTAGTATTTTGTATATGTGATCTATATCATTTCTCCTGTAAATTTTTTATTTTTGGATAATAAACAGTGGTTTTAAAAAAGTGGAATAGCCTTTTTATATTTTTTTTCTTCGCATTGGTCATTTTTTCCTGTAAATCAGGACCTGAATCCTCACAATCCGAGCCGCGGCAACCTACCGAAAAAAAAGAAAAAAACACAAAAAAACAATCCAATAATAATCAGCCTTCAGGCAGTCTCGCGGAAGAAATACGCGGTTTGACAGAAACAGGAATTTTGTCATCTATGGTTCAAGCGGTGGAATTAATCCGAAACAGGGATTTAAGCGGATCGGAATTTGGACGCACTATGTCTGGAATTAATATAATATTGATAAGGCTGATTTACCCCGATTCACCGGCAAAACTTCCTACTGTAGATCTTCCGCAAACATCAAATTATGCCAAGATAATAAGGGAAGCTGAAAAAGGCGTTTATGTCCAGCCCGCCTCAAACTCGACCGATTTTTTTGAGCATATTTTACCGTTTTTAGCGATAAATGAGCAAACAGAATCGACCGTTCTTGCGAATATTTTAAGTAATGTTGAAAAAGCGCAAACATTAAGACCCAATTCCGTTTTGCCGCCGTTGTTTCAGGGGCTGATACATCAGCGTGAGGGCAGAAATAGTCAGGCGGAAAAGTCTTTCAAACAGGCGTACGACATTTCCGATGAATGTTACCCGGCAAGGATAGGTTTTGCCCGAGCAAGGAGAAAAGCAGGTAATACGCAGGAAGCTATCGCTATTTTATCCGAATTAATTATCCGTTACCCTGACAGTACGCAAATAAAAAGAGAGCTCGCAATTTGTTATTATGAAAACCATGACTTATCGCGGGCGTTATCCTCTATTGACGAGATTCTGCAAGCAGACCCAAGAGACGGAGAAATTCTTTTACTTAAAGCGGCTATTTTGCTAGAGCAGGGACAATTTTCACAATCAAACGCTTCGCTTGACAGTTACGCGTCGATTAATTCAAATAACAGAAATTATCTTTTTTTACGCGCAAGAGTGCAAGCCGAAGGAAATAGAAACCGCGATTCGGCGTTGAACTATCTACGCTCAATTTTGCGCGTTAATGCCGATGATGCGGAAGTTCTTGTTTATGCCGCTGGTTTACTGATGGAGTCGCAACGCGACGAAGATCAAACCGAGGGCAGGGAAATGTTGGAACGCCTCAAACAGAAAAACAGTTCTTCTGTAGAAGTGTTAAGTTTGAGCGTAAAGGACGCAATTCAAAGGGAAAAATGGCAGGAAGCGCAAGGGTATTTGAATCGTATTCTTGCCGTCCGCCGCACACCCCAGGATTTAACAGATGCGTACACTGTTGAGCGCGGACTTGGAAATAACGCAAGGGCGCTTAACTTTGCCCGCGAATTGTATGATCGTGATAATTCTAATCACGATTACGCGGCGGTTTATATTTCCGCTCTGATTAATTCTGGCAGAAAAGACGAAGCTTCCCGTATTCTGGAAATCCGGATTATTACAGTGCCCGGCGGTCAAATATATAGCAAATATTATTATCTGCGAAGCCGTTTACAGCCCAATCAAGAAGACATTCTAGCCAATCTGCGCTCAAGCCTTTTTGAAGACCCCAGAAATCTTGACGCCCTTATAGCCACCTTTGAAATCTACCACAACCGTCGCGAAGAACGCCGCGCAGTCTACTACCTAAAACAGGCGCTTGCCATAGCTCCCGATCACCCTGCTTTGAAGCGTTATGAGAAGGAGTATGCTTCGTTGTTAAGCAAGAATTAAAGGGGCTGTGCAATAAGTTTGAATTTTACCACGAACCACACGAACCAGGAGCGAACCTAGAAAGATAAACTATAGATTACTTAAATTAGCATAAGAGATTACGGATTAAGGCAGAGAAGATTTTTGCTTGACAAATACGCCCAAAAAACGCAAGATATTACCATGAGTGAAAGAACCGCCATGTTAAGCAAAAAGTCCCCAAATAATCCGCTTTTGCAAAAACGCAATTGTGGGGTAGCATAGAGAAAGCGAAATGCTATCCACTAACATGGTTTGTGGTTGATAATAAATACTTGCGATTTTGCCGTAAAAAAGATATATTTAATATATAGGAGTTTTTATGCTTGCGGTAAAAGGTATATATAATGGGGCAACGGTTGTTTTGGATAGCAAACCACCTATTAAAGAATGTGAAGTAATTGTTAATTTTCCGGACATTTCTATTTCTGAACATAAACAAAAAAACAGCCTAAAACAAATCCTAAAGTACAGAGGGCAGGACATTTGGGAAGGCGATATTGAAGAAATGAGAAGTCCTAGATGAATACCATACTTGTAGATACAACTATCTGGGTAGATTTTTTTCGCGAAAAGGAAACAAAACAGGCAAATGTATTACAACAATTAATTGAAGAAGAAAATAATATTTGCATTTGCCCTATAATTTACCAAGAGGTTTTGCAGGGCGTTAAAGACGAAAATATATTTACGGAAATAAAAAGTATTTTGAAGAATGTTACAATGATAAATACCCCAATAATGACCGTAGTAGATCATGCAATAGATTTATACCGAAGTTTAAGAAAAGAGGGAATAACAATACGAAAACCGTATGATTGCTTAATAGCGCCTCCTATGCAATACTTGAAGATATTTATCTTTTACATAATGATTCAGATTTCAGTCAAATGGAAAATAAAAGTAATTTAAAAGTTTATGTATATTAATTTTTTGCGTTTGGGGCAATACTTTCTTTGCCTCGGGAATATACTAGACACATAAGGCGTTTGCCCCAGACCTCACAGAAAGTATTAATCAGTAAAAAGCGAAGAAAGGTCAGACCTTTGGTCTGCGGCTCGCAGGTTGGGCATGGAGCGGTATCAAATTACTGTAAATATTCAACTCAATGAAATTGTAAGCTTTTGTTCCTGTATAGCTTTTTCTAACTGAGTGGTTTGTGGTATAATAAGTACGATAGTATAATTTTACATAAAAACAGGTGCTTTCTTTAGGAGCGCGATATAAGTATGAAAGAAATAAAAGTTTCCCATCAAATATCTTGTCGTGGTTCGCATTGGTTCGTGTGGTTCGTGGTAAAAAAATTCTCCGTCTTCTGTTCGTAGTAACCCCTACAATCCCCACCCTATAAATTCATCGCTTTCCGTTAAATCATCTAAATTATAAGGTGTTTCCTGATACACGTAATTCAACCAGTTATTAAAAAACAGATTAGCGTGCGCGCGCCAACGAACAACTGGCGGTTTTGAAGGATCATTATCGGGATAATAATTAATTGGCACTTCAATCGGCAAACCTTTTGAGACATCGCGTTTGTATTCTTTGTCTAGCGTTAGCGGATCATATTCCATGTGTCCTGTAACATAAATTTCCCTGCCCCCGCGCGCGGTGGCGATAAAAACCCCCGCTTGCGGAGTCTCGGATAAAATTGTCAGTTGTTTTTCAGCCGCTATTTTATCTCTATCGCTTGCGGTATGACGCGACTGAGGAGCCAAAAATTCATCGTCGAATCCTCGGAATAGTAAATGATGTTGTTCTTTTACAGTATGAGGAAAAACCCCAAATAATTTTTTATCCAACTTATACTTTGGAATGCCGTATCTGTAATAAAGTCCGGCTTGCGCGCCCCAACAAATGTGTAAATTGGAAAAAACATTCTTTTGCGAATAATCAATTATTTTTGTAAGCTCATCCCAATAATCAACTTCCTCAAAAGGCAGAGTTTCAACAGGCGCGCCCGTGATTATAAGCCCGTCAAAACGTACCTTCCTATTGATTATTTCCTCGGCGCTTATGTAGAACTTTTCCAAATGTCCGGGCGGGGCGTTTTTTGACGTGTGGCTGCCCATGTTCAAAAATGTAATATCAACCTGTAGCGGGCTGTTGCCTAATAGCCTTAAAAGTTGAATTTCAGTGTCTATTGTGGTGGGCATTAAATTGATTATTCCCACCCTTAAAGACCTAATATCCTGAGATTCGGCGCGGTCTTCCGTCATGGCGAAAATATACTCGTTACATAAGGTGTCGTATGCCGGCAATTCCCTTGGTATTTTTATTGGCATGTCTCATTTTTAGCATATTTCTCGGCAAATTGCCAATATTTTCATTCTAATAATATGTAAAAAGGGTCATTTTTAAGCATTATATTGGCAAATTTACATAATTGCTCTATTCTTATTGCCATTTTAATCGAAGTGGTTTAAATTTATAGTAGAGTATTTTTATCAGAAAAAAGTTATTAAAGGAGACCCGAAACAAAGGTGTTTCGGAACATCTACATGAAAACAATATTTGTTGTTGATGACAGCGATACAAATTTATCTATGGCGGAAGCGGTACTTGAAGATCAATACCGTGTAATGACGATGCCGTCAGCGGCAAAAATGTTTAATCTTTTGGGAAAAATTATCCCGGATTTGATACTTCTTGATATAGAGATGCCGGAAATGGACGGGTTTGAAGCCTTAAAAAAGCTAAAATCCGAAAACGCTTGGGCGGAAATTCCTGTTATTTTTCTTACAGGACGCAACAATGCGGAAGTAGAAGCGCATGGTTTTGAGCTTGGAGCCGTAGATTTTATAACAAAGCCGTTTTCCGCCCCCGTACTGCTTAATCGCTTAAAAACCCATCTTGGAATTGATGAAATTATTCATGAACGTACTGAAAAATTGCACGCGCTTCAAAATAGTATTGTCGCGGTTTTGGCGGATATGGTAGAAACACGCGATAAGGGAACAGGCGGTCATATTGAACGCACGTCCAAGTATATTGATATATTGATTAAAGAAATGAAAGAACGCGGGGTGTATGCCGAAGAAATCAGCGGCTGGGATCTTGAAAAAATTGTTTCATCGGCGCGTATGCACGATCTTGGGAAAATTTCCATTACCGATACTATCGTTAATAAGCCGGGTAAACTTACTGACGATGAATATGAAGCGATGAAAGGTCACGCCAAAGAAGGCGAGCGCATCATAGACGAAATTATTTCGCGCACGGGCGAAGGCGACTTCCTGCTTAACGCAAAATTATTTGCCGGAACTCATCATGAAAGATGGGACGGTAAAGGTTATCCGCGCGGACTTAAAGAAACTGAAATCCCCCTGCAGGGGCGAATAATGGCGATAGTAGATGTTTATGACGCGCTTGTTTCCGAGCGCCCGTATAAAAGAGCGTTTTCGGATGATGAAGCGATAAATATTATTATGCAAAATTCAGGAACTCATTTTGATCCAAAAATAGCTAATCTATTTTATGAAGTAAGGGATCATATAAAAGCGGTAAAGGCGGCCACCTAATGGGGTTGTGGCTGAAGAAAATTCTTCAATTAATAACACATGCGCAGTTCTTGTTTGTTGTCGCGGCGTTTGCCCTTATGGTTTTCTTTAGCTATTTTTTTATGAGTGATATTGAGCGTAAGCATTTAATGAGAGACGCCGATTATGTATTTGATAACGTACAGCTTTTTATAGATGACAGAATAGGTAAATATGATAATGACCCGTTAAGTATGACAAAAGAAATATTTGATTATGTTATTAATGCTAAAGTTACAGATAACAGTTATGGAATTCTTATAGACTGCGATTTTAACGTGCTTGCCCACCCTCACCCCGCTTATATAGGCAAGAATATAAATCAAATGAACGACGGTCCCGCCATAAAAAAAGAATTAGAGGACGGTAAAACAGTTTCAGAAAGAAAAGCAACCGATTATAACGGAGGAGACTCAATCCTTTTTGCAAGACGGTTAAATAACGGCTGGTATATGGCAATAATCGCGTATGCGGAAAATTATTATAAAAGCATAAATAGAATTAGCAGAATTTTAATAACATTAGGTGTCATCTTTGCGGCTATTTTAAGCGTAATTTTATTAGGAATGCTTTATGCGAAAAGAATAGCGGAAGAGCGCACAAAAATAATGTTGGATGCTACCCCTCTTTGTTCTAATTTTTGGAATAATAAATATGAAAATATAGATTGTAATAACGAGGCTTTTAAATTATTCGGGTTATCCAGTAAAAAAGAATATCTTGATAATTTTTATAAATTGTCTCCTGAATATCAACCGGACGGAAAATTATCAAAAGATAAAACCATAGAATATGTAAAAAAAGCGTTTGAAGAAGGTTATAATCGTTTTGAATGGATACATCGCACTCTTAAAGGCGAGTTGATACCGTGCGAAATTATTCTTGTAAGAGTACAGCAAAAAAAAGAAAGTATGGTTTGCGGCTATACGCGCGATTTACGTGAAATTAAAACAATGATGTCTAAAATGCGCGAAGCGGACGAATGTACGCAAGTTTTGTTTGATGCTACGCCGCTTAGCAGTTTTATGGTTGATAAACAATTAAAAATAATTGAATGTAATCAGGAAATTGTAAGAATGTTAGGTCTGCGGGAAAAACAGGAATTTATCGAAAAAATGTACGACTTTTTCCCTGAGTATCAGCCTTCGGGCGAGGATTCAAAAGAACGACTCAATGAGTATTTTGATTCGGCGTTTGACGAAGGTTATTGCCGCTTTGAATGGATGCATCAAAAACTTGACGGAGAGCAGATACCTACGGAAGTTTCATTGGTTCGCGTTAAATTCCGCGGCGAGTATGCCGTTGCCGGTTTTATCAGAGATTTAAGAGAATTAAAAACAATGATAGCCGAAATGCAAAAGGCGAAAATTGCGGAAGAAAGCAGTAAGGCAAAGAGCGATTTTCTTGCGAAGATGAGCCATGAAATCCGCACCCCCATGAACGCTATTCTTGGTATTACGGAAATTCAATTACAGGATAAGGCTCTTCCGATAACGACAAAAGAAGCGCTTGAAAGAATTTACAATTCCGGCGATTTATTGCTTGGCATAATAAACGATATTCTGGATCTTTCCAAAATAGAAGCGGGAAAATTGGAATTGCACGTAAAGCAATATGATATTGCTAGCCTTATTCACGATACTGTAAAACTTAATATTTTACGCTATGAAAATAAACCGATAGAATTTAAATTGATTGTAAATGAAAATGTGCCGTTAACTCTGGATGGCGACGAATTAAGAATTAAACAAATTTTAAATAACATTCTTTCTAATGCGTTTAAATATACGCAGGAAGGACAGATAGAATTTGAGCTGTCCGCAGAAAAACAAGAAAACAGCTCTACAAACATAATAATATTCCGTGTCAGCGATACGGGACAGGGAATGACAACCGAGCAGGTAAATAAACTCGGAGACAAATTCAACCGCTTTAACATGGAAGCCAACCGTAAAACAGAAGGTACGGGGCTTGGCATGAATATCACAATGAATTTAATTCAAATGATGAAAGGGATCATAAATATAGACAGTACTCCCGGTTTGGGTTCTACCTTTATTGTGCGTTTGCCGCAAGAGCGTGTTAATGATGATGTTATCGGCAAAGAAATGGCTGAAAATCTAATGAACATGAATTTGAAAAATACTACAAAAATAAGGAACGCTCAAATAACGCAGGAATTTATGCCGTATGGACGCGTTCTTGTTGTAGATGATGTCGAAACAAACCTGTATGTATCTCGCGGACTAATGGCTCCTTACGGAATATCGGTAGATACCGCAATAAGCGGATTTGAAGCAATAGAAAAAGTAAGAAACGGAGCGTCGTACGATATTATTTTTATGGATCACATGATGCCGAAGATGGACGGAATAGAAGCGGCAAAAATTATCCGTGATTTTGGATATACAAGACCGATAGTCGCATTAACCGCTAACGCTCTTGCGGGACAGGCGGAGATATTTTTAAAGAACGGCTTTGACGATTATATTTCCAAACCGATAGATATACGCCAGTTAAACAGCGTACTTAACAAATTAATACGCGACAAACAGCCGGAAGAAGTGTTAAAAGAAGCGCGTAAACAAAAGAACAATCTGTATGCCGCGGGCAATCATAATATTGCCGTTGAACCGCAATTAGCCGAGTATTTTAAACGGGACGCTAAAAAAGCAATAAGAATTTTAAGCATGATTTGCGAAAATAAATGCCGTAGGGAAGCCGATGTTTCAGCCTACATAATCAATGTACATTCCATGAAAAGCGCCCTTGCGAATGTGGGAGAAAACGAGCTTTCTAACGAGGCTTCGCAGTTGGAGCAAATAGGGAGAGACAATAATATCGATCTTATTTTATCTTCGCTTCCGGCGTTTTTAGAGAAATTGAATAAAGTTGTTGAAAAATTTGATACCTCCGAAGAAGACGCCGCCGCAGAAGACGCAGGACAGCAAACAATAGATTTGGCTGTTTTAACGGAAAAATTGAACGCTATTCAGACGGCATGCGCTTCTTACGATAAAAAAGCCGCAAAAACGGCGTTATCGGAACTAAAACAAATGAATTATAGGGCGATAAAAGAACAGCTCAGTTTAATAGATGAACACATTTTACACAGTGATTTTGACGAAGCCGCAAGCGTTGCCAAGAGTATACAAATTTCCTAATTTTCTATTGACATTTTTAAAAAAAAAAGCTAGTTTTATATCAGTTTAGTTTTTCATTTAAAAAGGGCTCCAAGTAACCTGAGGTTAAAACCTCTAAGTTACAGAGACCTTTTTTTTATGGTTTGGCTCCAAGGGTGGGATATGCAGTATACCGGCAAAGATGCCGAGAATTCGGAAATTTCAGCCGTGCGGCAGCCGATTGAGGCTGTTCTAAAAGGGTTGGGTTTTAATCTTGTCGAATTTGTCGTTTCCCGGCATAAGGGAAGCGTCCAAATTAGGGCGGTGATTTACAACGGTAAAAGCATCGGCACGGACGACTGCACAAAGGCGCATCGCGCTATAATGCCACGGCTGGAACTTGAGTTTGAAGGACAGGATATCTACTTGGAAGTGTCATCTCCCGGAGTAGACAGACTGATTAAAAACGGAGCCGAATTTGCCAATTATATTGGCAGAGGAGTGCGGTGTTACCGCACCGACATTTCCGATTGGACGGCGGGAATTTTAGAAACCGTCGAAGAAAAGGGAATTATCGTAAAGACAAAAGAAGGAAGCGTCAAAATGGATTTTGATATAATTGCCAAAGCCAAACTTGACTCTTCGCAGGAGGTATAAATTGGGAACAGATATGTCGCAGGCGATTCGTCAGATAAATCAGGATCGTGGTATTCCTGAAGAGCTGATACTGCGGACTATAGAAGATACGCTGATTGCCGCATATAAACACCGTTTTGGCAATGCGGACAACGCTGTTGTACAATTTAATGAAGAAAATCTGGAAGTCTCTATTTTCGCAAAGAAAAAGGTAGTGGAACAGGACGGCGTTTATGATCCTGTAACCGAAATTGATCTGCTTGAAGCTAAAGAACTAAACCCGGAAGCCGAAGTAGGCGATGAAATACTGGTGGATATCGATCCAAAACAATTTGATCGCATAACGGTTCAAAGCGCTAAACAAAAAGCCCATCAGACAATCAGGGATATTCAAAAGGACAGTCTTTATTCCGAATTCAAGGATAAAGAAGGAGAAATAATATTTGGTTATTACCAGCGGGAACGCAACGGCACTATTTATGTGAACATCGGTAAAATAGAAGGCATCCTTCCAAAGAAATACCAGTCCCCAAGGGAAATATACCATGTAAATGACAGAATAAAATCGCTTATTGCTGAAGTAAAAAAAGATTCATCGGGGCTTCAAATTGTTCTTTCAAGAACGCATACGGAATTTGTACGCGCTATTTTTGAGCTTGAAGTTCCGGAAATCTACGACAAGACCGTGGAAATACACAAAATTGTCCGCGAGCCGGGCTTTCGCACAAAACTTGCGGTTTTCTCAAACCGCGAAGATGTTGATCCTGTCGGCGCGTGCGTCGGGCTTAAAGGTGTTCGCATTCAGGCGGTAATAAAAGAATTGGAAGGGGAAAAGATAGATATTCTTAAATATGATCCCGACCCAAGAAGATTTATTAAAAACGCCCTCTCTCCCGCAGAAGTGCGTGATGTGATAATTTTAGACGAAGGCAAACATCAGGCGTTAGCTGTAGTTAGCGATTCAATGTTGTCTCTTGCAATAGGCAAACAGGGGCTTAATGTCCGCCTTGCGAACAGGCTTGTAGACTGGAACATTGACGTAAAAACCGAATCGCAATTTGCGGAAATGGATATTGCCGCAGAGTCCCGTCGCGCGGTTTCCGAATTGTTCGGCGACACTGAGTCTTACGAAGATGAAATTTCCAAAATCGGAGAGCTTCCCAATGTTGACAGCCGCGTCGCGCAAATCCTTCTTGATAACGGCATTGAATTAATCGAAGATTTCCTAGGCATTGTTCATGAAGAACTGATCGCAAAAGGATTGTCTTCCGAGGAACTTGACGGACTGCGTAAACTTATCGAAGAACATGTTGAAATTGTAGAAGAAGAAGCAGCTTTTGAAGAAGAGGAAGAAAAAGCGGAAGAGGAAACAAGCGAAGAGACAAGCGAAGCTGAAGAATATGAATGTCCCGAATGCGGAGCCAAGATAACTGTAGAAATGACAACTTGTCCAAGCTGCGGTATCGGACTTAGTTTTGAATACGAAGAGGAGGAGTGAGATAGGATATATGGCTGAAGAAACTGACAAAAATAAAAAACCAAAAGCTCAGTTAATTAAACATTCGCAAAGCGAAGAGAATGCGACGGAGAAAAAATCGGAGCAGGCTGAACATCGTAAGGTAAAGGTTGTAATGAAAAAACCAACCGCCGCTCCAAAAAAATCTTCTCCAAAAGTAGTTGTCAGCGCGCCTTCAGGAAAATCCGCTCACTCCAAAAAAACAGAAGACAAAGAAAAAAAACCCGCGCATGAGCCGGCGGAAAAGGGCGCTTCTTTTCAAATGCAACAGCGTCCCGCCGCTGCAGCAGGCAGGGTAGGCGGCAAATTAGTCGGCGGTAAAGCTCCCCCTCATCATGCAGGACGACAGGGGGGACAGAGAGGAAATAGAACCGAATCTGGCGCTTCAGGCGGCAGAGGTGGTTTTGGACAGCGTCAGGGCGGCGGCGGTACGGGACAATCGCAAAGATCTGGCGGTTTTTCGCCGAGAGGCGGCGCAGGCGGAAACAAGCAATTCGGCGGCGGTGGTGGTTTTAACCGAGGCGGACAGGGCGGTAATCGAGGCGGTTTCGGCGGAGTAGCGCCAACAGGACCAATACCCGAAGGAAAGGGACCCGCAAAACGCAAATTTATAACTAAAAAAACCAGTTATAACCGTAAAGAAAAAGAACTTGAGATGGAAGAAAAACTTCTCCAGACAAAGAAAAAAATAACGCATATTGCGAACCCTGTGCCAAAGTCAATTGATATTATGGAAGTAATCTCGGTATCAGAGTTGGCGCGTAAAATGAATTTAAAAGCGTCAGACTTAATAACAAAACTTATGAGCATGGGGCAGATGGTTACGATAAACCAGCAAATTGACGCGGATACCGCGACCATTCTTGCGGCGGAGTTCGGGGCAGATGTAAAAATAGTCAGTCTCTACGATGAGACAGTAATAGAAACAACTTCCGACGACAATGTGGCTCTTCTTCCACGCCCTCCTGTTGTTACCGTTATGGGACATGTCGATCACGGAAAAACAAAATTATTGGACGCTATCCGTAAATCGGACGTAGTGTCGGGCGAATTTGGCGGCATTACCCAGCACATCGGTGCGTACATGGTTGAAACTCCGCACGGCGCTCTTACATTCCTTGACACGCCCGGTCATGAAGCGTTTACGCGAATGAGGGCGAGAGGAGCGCAAATAACGGACATTGTAGTGCTTGTTGTAGCCGCCGACGATGGCGTTATGCCTCAAACAATCGAGGCTATCAATCACGCTAAAGACGCTAAAGTGCCGATTATTGTCGCTGTAAATAAAATTGATAAACCGGAAGCAAACCCAGACAGAGTAAAAAGCCAGCTTTCAGAACTTGGTCTAATGCCTGAAGATTGGGGCGGACAGACAATTTTCGTTGAACTATCTGCTCTGCAAAAAACAGGTATTGATAAATTAATTGAATCAATTTTATTGGAAGCCGAGCTTTTGGATTTACGCTCTAATTTCCAATGCAGCGCGGAAGGTAAAGTTCTTGAATCAAAAGTCGATCACGGAAGAGGCATTGTTGCCACAGTAATGGTAGAAAGAGGAACTCTTGCGATTGGAGACGCTTATGTAGCCGGTATTTGGCCCGGCAAAGTACGCGCGATTTTTAACGATAAGGGAGAAAAAATAAATAAGGCGACTCCTTCCATGCCCGTTGAAGTTCTTGGCTTTGAAGGAATTCCCAACGCCGGAGACCCGTTTCAGGTGGTCGATGATGAAAAAATCGCACGCGAATTTTCAGCCAAGCGGCAGGAGTTACGCCGTTTTGAAGACGCAAAAATACTCAGAAAAGTAACAATGGACAACTTGCATGACATGATAAGCGATGGAACGATTCAAGAATTAAAAGTAATTATTAAAGCGGACGTTCAAGGCTCTGCGGAAGCGTTAAAATCAAGTTTGGAAAAATTAAGCACAAAAGAAATACGCTTGCATGTAATTCAGGCGCTCCCAGGTCCCGTTAACGAAGGCGACGTAGACCTTGCTATTGCGTCAAAAGCGATAATTATCAGTTTTAACGTTCGCCCCTTACCCAAAGCGAAGATTCTGGCGGATCAGGAAAAAGTAGACATCAGAAAATACAATATTATTTACAGAGCGGTAGACGAAATAAGACTTGCCATGGAAGGAATGTTAAAACCGGATACAAAAGAAGAAGTAATAGGAACAGTGGAAGTCCGTGATACCTTCAAAGTGCCAAAAATCGGAACTATTGCCGGGTGTTATGTGCAAACAGGAGTTGTCAAGCGAAGCTGCACTATTAATGTTATTCGGGATCAAGTTGTTATTCATAACGGAAAGATCGCGTCATTAAAACGATTCAAGGACGACGCCCGTGAAGTCGCAGCGGGCTATGAATGCGGTATTGGTTTGGAAGGTTTTGACGATATTCATGTTGGCGATATGTTTGAAGCTATCGAAACCGTAGAAATCGCCCGCAAATTGAGTTCTTAATGCCGGCTTTCAGAACGGAGCGTCTTGGGCAGACGATACAGGAAAAAATAGGCTCTCTTATTCTAGAAGGCAAAATAAAAGATTCTCGCGTTAATACATTTCTTTCCATAACCAAAGTAGACGTATCAAAAGACCTGTCCTTTGCCGATGTTTATGTTTCCGACATTCGCGGTAAAATAAACGAAAAAGAAGTAGAAGGTTTGCAAAGCGCGGCAGGCTTTATTCAGTCCCAGCTTGGAGCTACAATGCATATCAGAAAAATTCCCCGCCTTCGTTTTCATGCTGATAAAAGCATAGGCGAAAGTTTTGATATAATAAAAAAAATAGAGGAACTTGTTGAACCAGAACACAAAAACGCCCCAATCGGGACTGATACTGCTGAATAAAAACTCCGGCGTTACTTCCTTTGAAGCGTTAGGTGAAATAAAACGCGCCCTTGGAACGGGGAAAGTAGGGCACACCGGAACTTTGGATAAATTCGCACAAGGGCTTTTATTGGTTCTTACAGGCAGGGCGCTTAGGCTTACTCCTTATTTTTCCCATTGCGACAAACAGTACAAAGGGCGTATTCACTTTGGCGTAGAAACCGACACCCTCGACCCTAAGGGCGATGTAATAGCTGAGGCTGAACCGCCTTCGCGCGAAAGGGTAGAGCAGGCACTTAAAATGTTTAAAGGCGAAATAATGCAAAAACCGCCTGTTTTTTCCGCTATTCACATAAACGGACAGCGAGCCAGTAAACTTGCCAGAAGCGGCGAGGCTCCTGAAATGAAAGAAAGACCAGTAACCATTTACAACTTGGAACTTGAAGAATGGCAGCCGCCCTTTGCCGATATTTTTGTCCACTGTTCAAGCGGCACTTACATACGTTCCCTTGCAAGGGACATTGCATTGGCGGCGGGAAGCAGGGCGTATCTGTCTTCGCTGATACGGACTAAAGTAGCGGGATTTTCCCTTGAAATGGCTGACAACGCAATTAACTCTCCACGCCCCATAACCAAAACAGTAATCGTCGCACTTGGTCTGCCTTGGTACGAAGTTACGCCGCCCGAAGCAGAAAATATTTTTCATGGCAAACCCCTTGCGCAAATTCTGGGCGAGAAACCGCTCTTTCCACAGAATACGCTCTCAACTCATAATGCGACGGATTTTTCTGCGGCAGTATTTAGCGGGGAAACCCTTATCGCTGTTGTGGAAAAGTCATGCGGCGTATGGAAATACGGCTGTGTGTTATGAGAAAAACCCCTCGACAAAAACCTACAAAAACCTTAAAATTATAATATAATTATAATGTTTTTCAATATTATAGAAGAAAAGGAATTTTTATTCAAAAAAAGGCGGATTTTTTTGTATGAGTGACAGCGGTAAATTTATAGAAAGACGCAGCGGTCCAAGGGTACGTTTTTCCATCGGGGCAAAACTGATAACCATTATCTCAATAATCGTATTGGTCTCCCTTGGTTCAATAACCGCGTTGGTGTCATGGTTGGTGCGGGAAGACCTTACAATAACCGCGGAAGAAAACAACTTCGAGGTGAACCGCCGAGCGGCTGCCGAAACTGAACAGACTCTGGAAAAAATGCGTCTGTTGTCATTGTCATTTTCCCGTACGGCGGCTTTTGCCAGACGTGCGGACGTAATACAGGGAGAAGCCGATTATTTCTTTTCGCAGAATCCGCAGATTGCGGCTCTTTTTTATACTTCAAACTATCCCGCCGCATGGACAAACAGAGTATTTGTCAACGAGCGGTTTTTCCTTTCGCATGGGGGAGAGGGGAAGATTGATGCAAAGCTTGCGAACGATTTACGCGTCAACAGCGTAAAAACGCAGGAAAACGCCGCGTTGGGACAGACGGTTCTTATAAACGCCTCGCCACTGTTTGATATGCAAGGTTCAACGTATCTTGCGGCGATGTTTTTCCCCATACAGGTAGGAAGCTGTTGCGTTTTGTTCTCAACCGAAAACCTTAATGAAAGTTTTGGCATGGGCGTTAACGCTTCTTTCCTTATAAACGCGGACGGCGATATTATCGCTGATGCCGACTTGGAAAGAGTAAAAACTCAAGTTAATCTGTCTGAACAAGAAATTATCAGACAGATATTTAACAGCCCCGACCGCAACAAACAGATGTTAGTTGCACTTGACGTTCAGCCAACGCAGAAAGATAAGGCTTCTTCTTTATTCTCCCTCCTGTGGGAAAAAATAAGAAAAAACAATACGCAAAATAAAAGTAAAAAAGTACGCCACTATCTTGCCTATACTCGGCTGAATACGGCGGGAAGCGTTGTAATCACCACAATTGAATACGATAAAGTCTTTGAAGGCATAAATGCGACCACTCGGCGTAACCTATATCTTACCGCCGCGATCTTGTTTCTTTCTATAATGTGCGTCTGGTTTTTTGCAAAAAGTATTTCTGTTCCGCTTAAAACGCTTGCTGCCGCGGCGAGAAGCATCGAAGGCGGTATTTTTGACGTGGAACTGCATCCGGTAAGTCGCGATGAAATAGGCTTATTAACTTCCAGCTTTGGGAAAATGTGCGCCGCATTAAATATTTTCGGCAAGTTTACAAACCGCGACATTGCCGTTCAAGCCATGCGGGGTCAGATTAAACCGGGCGGATTGTCCAAGCACGCCACGATCTTTTTTTCGGATATACGCGGCTTTACCGAAAAATCGGAAAACTTTGTAAAGGCGTTTGGCGAAGAAGCTTCCGACCGCATCGTTTTTTGGCTTAATGAATATTTAACCGGAATGGTTGAATGTGTTGCAAAAACCAACGGCACTATTGATAAATTTATCGGCGACGCTGTAATGGCGCATTGGGGAACAGCCAGCACTGCGGGAAGCCCGCAGGAAGACGCGTTAAACTGCGTTAAGGCGGCGTTGATGATGAGGGTAGTTTTGTATAAATTGGATCTGGATCGAAAAAAAGAAAACATTGGAAACCCGCCTATTAAGATTGGTTGCGGCATCAATTCAGGCATTGTTACCGCAGGGCAGATTGGCTCTGACATTCGCATGGAATACACTGTAATAGGCGATCCTGTAAATCTTGCATCACGTGTTGAAGCTCTTAACAAACCTCTTGGTACGGACATTCTGATTACCGAAGATACATGGAACTTGGTAAAAGATCATATCATTGTGGAAGAAATGCCGTCTGTAACCGTAAAGGGAAAAGAAAAACCGGTGCGGCTTTTTGCCGTTGTAAATCATGTTTCCGTTAAGTCAGGTCCAAAAACTTTGGCGGAAGTACGAAAACTGTTAGGCATTAAACCGCCGGACGTTTCAAAGGCTGATGTCAACGCCGAAGAACTTAAATACCACATTGGCGGCAAATAAAAATGAGCGTCAAAAAGAAGTCAAACGGCAAATTCCGGCTTGTGGATTTTCTTGTTATTCTGTTTTGTCTTTCGGGAGCGGTCTATAGCGTTAATTTGTTTTGGAATGATCTGTTTCAAACCATCAGCGATAAAAATAAAACTCCCATAGGGAATGTTCATATAAAAAGAAATATAGTTCAACGCCGTATGTCGGACAGAGTAATATGGGACAGATTGATTAAAGAATCGTCCGTATATTCCAATGACGTAATCCGAGTGGGAGATAATTCCGAAGCCGATCTTCGTGTTGGCGGCAATAACATTTCTATGAGCGAAAATACGCTTTTACGCCTGAAGTACGACAAAGAAACAAAACAATTTCAAATTGAACTTTCATCGGGCAGCATTGGGCTTGTTACCGATACCAAAGGAAGTGAAGTCGCTTTAAACATTATGGGACGGCAGGTAAAAGCCAAACCGGGAACCGCCCTTAACGCCGCCGCCACAGATAACGGCATGGCTCTGCAAGTCAGCGAAGGGCAGGCGGTAATAGCGGAAGAAAATCAAACCCGCGAACTTGACGCGGGGACGGCTATTGCGATGGATTCAGGCGGCTCAATCAACTACTCTCCCTCGGTATTTGTCATTCAACCCAAGCCTAACGCACTTTACCGCAAAAGTACAAGCGGAGCGCTTAATATCTCTTTTTCATGGAACAGGATCAATCTTCAGCCGAATGAAACATTGCGACTTGAAATATCGGAAGATCAATCTTTTAGACGTTCCGTCCGTACCCTTAACGGGCTTAACGATTCGGCAAATACGGCTCTGAACGCCGGTCTTTGGAACTGGCGGCTGACTTACAACGGCGCTGTTTTGGATTCGGGGCGCTTTACCATAACGGAAGATAAAGGCATTGAGTTGTTAAGCCCCGCGAGAAACAGGCAGTTTTTTTATGAAACTGATCCGCCAAAATTGTATTTCCAGTGGTCGCAGGTTGACGATGTTTTGCATTACATTTTGGAAGTGGACGTTACTCCCGAATTTAGAAACCCCGTTATAAGAAAACAGACAACCGCCGCCTCTTTTTCCGATTCAAGCCTTGAGGAAGGAATATGGTACTGGCGTGTAACGCCCGTCTTTTCTCAAACCGTCGAAAACTCTGACGGGGTTACAGCCCCGCATCCGTCCGCTTTTCGTATAGTTAAAAGCAAAGAACCGCAAGATCAGTCTTTAGTTTTTGCCGGAGACCCCGCGTCATCGTTTGCGGCGTTTCCAATGCCCGTACCGGAAACAAAGATAGTGTATGTAACGGAAATAGTGTATTTGCCCGCTCCTGCGTCTGAATCCGCATCCGCATCTGCGTCTGAGCCTGTATCCGCTTCACGTCTGCCCGCACCGCAGGGTCGTCAACCTGCCGAAGGATACCGCATCGGTATAAATGAAGTAAAAAATGTAAACATCAATTTTAAATGGTCGGCAGTGCCGGGGGCTAACGCCTACCTGTTAACGATTTATCAGGAGACCTCAAAAGGACGGCAACAGGTTACGCAACTAGGACCTGATAATCGCACTTCATGGACAGTAGAAATAAAAACGCTGGGACGCGGTAATTTTATTTGGAGAGTGGAAGCTGTAAATGTGGGGAAGGACAATATCATTGAACGTCGCGGCGATCCTGCGGAAAGCCGTTTTGCTATAGACATTCCCACGGCGGGACCCGTAAAGATAATTAACGGGCTAGAGGTTAAGCCATGACAAACAGAATTTTACTTTTTGTTATTTTAACGGCGTTGTTTTTATTTAACCAACCTCTGTGGGCGCAATCAAATTCAAAAACTCCTGCACAGCAACCGCAACAAAGCGGCGGCGAAAGCGGACACTATGTTATTGAACAGCATTATGTGCAGAAACTTGAGTGGGTAGGAGACAACTATACCCTAAAATATGAAGTTGTTATAGAAAAAAACGAAAACGGCAAGTACAAAGAGCACATAAAGGAATTTACCGAAAAGCCAAGTTTTCAGGTTTCCCTTCCTTTGGGAAAATACCGTTACCGCATAATCCCCTATGATTACCTTGAACAACCCGGCGTAGCGTCTAACTGGGTAAACATCGAAATAAAACCTCTCCCAATCGTTCCGGTTGAAGTAGAAAAAAAAGATGACGGAAGTTACGTCATTCATCCTTACGAAAAAGAACAGATAGTGCCGGGCGTTAACGAGATAGTTATTAACGATTCAAATGATATTAAAATATCAGGTGGAGACGAATCCAATAAACTTGTTAATTTGTATTTAAATGCCGCATGGTTGCCGTTAATCCCCATCTATGGAAGAATGCAGGAAATTTTTGGAAGTGAATTTTATCCCATAGGCGCGGCTGTCCGTTTTGGCGTTCTTTTTAAGAAACCGCAATGGTTCAGCCCGGGCATTGAACTTTCAACATCATGGTACTCGCTTAACAACTCCTATGAGGGCGATAAAATCGGCGTACAAACAGGAGTAACAGGCTTTAATATTGTCGCGCAAAAAAAACTTAACAATAAGATGGCGGTTGCTCTAAAGGCGGGATTCGCCTTTGCCTTTCAAGTAGGCGAAATAAACATCGAAGATTATTCGTACACAACGGGAGTATTGATACCCCAAATAAATGCTGAGGCGTCATTCCTTTGGTTTGTTTGGAAACTGATGTATTTAGAAGCAGGCGTTGGGTTTAATCATTTAATAGATAAAAATAGCGATTCAGGCTGTCTGCGTCCGTGGCTTGGCATAGGCTGGCAATTTTAGACATGGAGGAAAAGATGCGTAAAAAAACTACACTCAAAAACGCCGCAGTTATCTTTGCCGCATTATTTTTAGCGATAGCGAGCTGCGATAATGATTCTTTTTTTGTACGGGTAGAGTTTATTGAAGGCGTACCGGAAAGCGGTACTGTAGGAACGCCTCTTGCCCTTAACGCGGCAATAAGACCCGTCTTTGCCAGCAACACCGACATTGTTTGGAGCGTCGTAGACGGCGGAACTACAGGAGCGAGTATAAGCGGAAATATTTTAACTGCCACGGCAAGAGGGACTGTTACAATAAGAGCGACAATAGTCAACGGCGTAGCAGAAGGAAAAGCATATACTGAAGATTTTGAAATTATTATAGGCAACAATGCCATAGGCGGCGGCGTTGCCCTTACAATAACCCCTCCCGTTAAAAATGGTACGCCGAGCAATGCCGAAAGCGGCGACGGTAATTTTACTGTCGGAGCGGTTTCGTGGCTGCCTAATGATAACCCGTTCGAGAGCGATACCGCATATACGGCAACTGTTACGCTAACGGCGAGTGAAGGCTATTCTTTCCCGAGCGAAATTACAGCGACTGTCAACGATAAAGATGCAATTGTAATTGAAAACACCGGAGCAAGCATTAAAGTTTCGTACACATTCGCAAAAACTCTTGCAAAGGATATTACTGGATTAACGATTATAACACAGCCGAAACTGACATATACAGAAGGAGATACGCTTGATCTTTCCGCTCTTGAGGTAACACTTACCTTTGACTCGGGTCAGCCGGAAAACGTTGCGTACAGTAATTTTAACACTTATGGTATAACCGCAATCCCCGCTAATGGAACGACGCTTGCTTTAACGCATGGCGGAACTCCTGTCGTTGTGAATGTAAGCACATATTCAAAAAACACAAATAATTTGACAGTCAATAAAAGGAGCGCTTCCGACATTACCTTCCCCACGGCTGCGGCAATAACCTACGGCGCAGCGCTTTCGACATCAACCCTAAGCGGTGGCACTGCAGGACGCGGTACTTTCGCGTGGCAAAACGGCACAACTATTCCCACAGTAACCAACAGCGGGTATTCCGTAGAGTTTACCCCGAATGATATGGCTACCGATTATACGGACGTAGAAGGTTGGAGCAGCGCCTCTAACACAGTTATACGGACTGTTTCTATTACTGTAAACAAAGCCGCAGGTTCTGCGGTAAGCAAGCCCGCTGTAAGCAGTTCTACAACCACCAGTATTACTGTAAGTGCGGCAACTTTGACAAATAATGCGACAGGACAAAGCATAGAATACGCCATAAGCACATCGAGTAGCGGAACAGAATTATCCTATCAGGACAATACGACATTTAGCGGATTAACTTCCGGCACAACATACTATGTCTACGCTCGCTCAAAGTCCAGTACCAATTACAACGCCGGTACGCCCAACGTCAGCGATGGAATAACAACCTTCATTGCAGTTACCTTAAACAGCGTAACCGCGAATGGCTCATCTACGCAAACTACAACGCAGTTGACGCTGACCTTTAGCGCGGCGATAACTGGTCTTGCCGCTAGCGACATCACAATTACCGGAGTAACAGTAACCAAAGGAACACTCAGCAATTCGGGGTCAGTGTACACACTACCAATCAGCGAATTTAATGCAGGTGGAACTTTGACTGTATCGGTGTCAAAATCGGGCTATACTATTAGCGGTTCGCCAAAAGAAGTAACAATTTATGTATTTATGGAAATGGTAACTATAACAGGTGGAACATTTACTATGGGCAGTCCTACAAACGAACCGAGCCGCAATACCGATGAAACGCAACATTCGGTAACATTAAGCGGATTTAAAATGGGCAAGTATGAGGTAACGCAGGAACAGTATCAGGCAGTGATGGGGAGTAATCCGAGTAATTTTACGTCAGCCGTAGCAGGGGAAAGTAATACTCCTGGCAAATTGCCTGTTGAAAAAGTAAGTTGGTATGACGCTTTGGTATTCTGCAACAAATTGAGCGTTATGGAAGGATTAAACCCCGTATACAGCATTAACGGCATTACCGATCCATCTTTTTGGATAACAAATAACGGAGGAACCATACCCGCCAGTGATAACGCGACATGGAATGCGGTGGTTATGGACAAGAGCAAAAACGGGTATAGATTACCGACAGAAGCGGAATGGGAATACGCATGCCGGGCGGGGACAACAACAGCTTACAACACAGGAGACACTATTAGCGAAAATACAGGGTGGTATAATAATAACAGCAGTAGTAAGACGCATCAGGTTGGATTGAAACCAGAAAATACGTTTGGATTGTATGATATGCATGGGAATGTGTTGGAATGGTGTTGGGACTGGTATGAAGACTACTCAAGCGGTACACAGACGGATCCGACCGGCGTGGCTACTGGCACTTACAAGGTGAAACGTGGCGGTAGTTATTACAACGCTAGTAATGTCCTGCGTTCGGCGTGTCGGTACGTCGATGTTTCGTACAGTCAGGGTTTATACTCAGGTATCCGGGTGGTGCGTTCCAATTAGAGGAGAGGGAAGGGAGGAAGTAGGTAGTGGATAGTAAATAGTGGATAGTGAAAGCGAAATGCTAAATACTATCCGCTATTTACTAACCACTATTTAATGAGCATACATCTTGCTCCAGACTGCATAAAAGGTGTTAAGTAGTAAAAATAGTATACTTGACAAAAGCGACGAACATTACTATATTTAAAACATGACAACTGCCGCCATATTATTAAAAGAAATTGAAACCATGCCGGAAACCGCCGCCGCTGAGGTGCTTGATTTTGCCATGTTTATAAAGGGCAGACATATTCTGGCACAACCGCACAGCGAAATAGCGATAAAAGACGCTTATGGTATTTTCAAGGAACTAAAAGGAATGGATACTACCATTGAAAGAGATGAAGAAGACAGGATATGAATATTGTCGATTCTTCTTTGTGGGTTGAATATTTCTTAGAAAATGATATTGATCAATCTATCATTGATACAATTAAAGATACCGACAATTTGTATATTCCTGTTATTAGTCTTTACGAGGTATATAAAAAATTTTTATCTATAGGCGATAGTGAAAAAGCGAATATTGCGGTTGCTATTATGCAAAATGTCGATATTATTGGCATAAGTCCGCTTTGGGTGCATGACATAGTCTGGTTACTTGACCATTCACGGCGGTCAGGTTGTCAAGTTTTCTTATTACTGAAAAAGTTATCCCATGTTTTACAAACAAAAACATTTGTGGTATAATAATACCAATGATGGTTTTATTCCGTATCAGAGAAAAAATGACAGTTAAATCCATATCCAAAACCATAAGGCGTTTATACATCTTAACCGCGTTTTTTTTAGCAATAGCAGGCTGTGACTCAAATTCTTTTTTTATACAGGTAGCCCATATTGAAGGCGTGCCGGAAACAGGCACTGTAGGGACACGCCTCTTACTCTTACCGCGACAGTAAGACCCGCTTTTGCGAGTAATCAAACTATCATTTGGTCTGTCAAAAACGCCGGAACTACCGACGCAACAATAAGCGGAAATATTTTAAATGCTGCGGCAGTCGGAACTGTTACAATAAGAGCTATAATAACAAACGGCATAGCGGAAGGAAAGGACTATACCCAAGATTTTAAGATTGTATTTAAAGATTATATAGGCGTAGCAATGGTTTCGATACCCGGCGGAACATTTACAATGGGCAGTCCTGTAAACGAACCGAATCGATATAACGATGAAACGCAACATCAAGTAACATTGAGCGGATTTAAAATGAGTAAGTATCAGGTAACGCAGGAGCAATATCAAGCGGTAATGGGAAACGCAGAGGATAGAACTATTATAGATTATGGTAAAGGGGATAATTATCCCATTTATTATGTAAACTGGTATGATGCAATAGTATTCTGCAACAAATTAAGCATAAAGGAAGGATTAAACCCCGTATACAGTATTAATGGTAGTACAAATCCGTCTAACTGGGGAAACATACCCACTAACAGTAATGAGACATGGAACGCGGCGGCAATGGACAAGAACAAAAGCGGGTATCGTTTACCGACAGAAGCGGAATGGGAGTACGCATGCCGGGCAGGAACAATAACGCCGTTTAATACAGGAGACAACATAACTACAGATCAGTCTAATTATAACGGCAACTTTCCGTATAATGGTAATGTAACAGGAATCAACAGAGGGCAGACAACGCCCGTAGAAAATTTTGCACCTAACGCTTATGGACTGTATGATATGCATGGGAATTTAAATGAATGGTGCTGGGACTGGTATAAAGCTGATATAACAGAAGATAACGCTAATCCGACCGGCGTGGCTAACGGTACTAGCCGAGTAGAACGCGGCGGGTACTGGGGCGATGCCGGTCAATACTTGCGTTCTGCGTATCGTGGTAAAAATGCCCCGAATACCAGGAGCTATATGATCGGATTCCGGCTTGTCCGCCCATAGTAAAAAGGGGGAAAAACACGCTATTTTCACTGTTTTTTTAATATTTTTGATAAATTTTCCTGTTTTTGCTTGCCACTTATTTAAAAAAAGTGTACAATTAACGAGAATCAGTTTAATCTGGGAGGGTAAGAACTGAAAACGTCTAAATTTGCCTTGCTGTTGGCAGTGGGGCTATTCGTCCAAGTACCTATTTTTTCTCAGGAAGCAGAGCAGGAGACGGAGCAAGTCGCGCCTTCTGTTACGGAAGATCCTTACAGAATTGCAGAGCAAAATATGACATTTGGAGACGCGCCCGCGCAAACTCGGCGAGATTCAGGCGCGTCAATCTGGGTTGTATTCAGAATGATACTCGTTCTAGCTCTTGCAGCGGCGGCAATTTATGGAATTGTTCTTTTTATTAAGCGTTCTTCAAAACAAACCGCCGCAAACGACCCCTTTTTAAAAGTTTTAGCAAGCTCTCATCTTGGTTTTAACCGTTATGTGCATATCGCATCTGTAGGCTCCAAAGCTTGGCTTCTTGGCGCAAGCGAAGGCGGTGTGAATCTTATCAGCGAAATTGAAGATAAAGAAATTATAGACGCAATGCTCCTTGAAGATTCAAAAAAAAGCGTAGAGACTCAAAATAGATTTCCTGACTTTTTATCGATTCTTCGCCGTCTTGGAACTCCTGCTCAAAATCGTCCTTCCGGCATCGATGAAATTCGTAAACGCCGCGAAAGGCTAAAGGAGATGTGATGCGCGTAACAAAAACTTATTATAAATTAGCGACGCTTATTTTATTCGTGGTTTTGTTTGTTATTTTACCCGCTTCAGCTAACGCGCAACAGCAATTTCCTGACAGAGCGGTACAGGGGACAACAAATTTAATCGCTCCTCCGGGACCTCCGGCGATTCCTTTTATAGACTTAACGATACGAAACCCTCAAGGCGGACAGGAAGTAGCGTTTTCGTTACAGTTACTGCTTTTGTTAACAGTTCTTTCTCTTGCTCCCAGTATCATTATTCTTATGACAAGTTTCTTGCGCGTTTCCATAGTTTTGGATTTTATAAAACGAGCACTTTCATTACAGCAGGTTCCTCCCAACCAGGTAATTTTAGGCATATCGCTTTTTCTTACAGTGCTTATAATGTGGCCTACATTTAGCGCAATTTATACTAATTCCGTTAAGCCTCTTTCCGCGGGTACGCTTTCTGTAGAAAATGCGTACAGGGAAGCGGAAGCTCCTTTAAGAGTTTTTATGTACAGGCAAATGAGCAGCCGCCCGGAAAATATAAGGCTCTTTATGGCAATGCGCGGTCTTGACCGTCCAAATACGTTAGCTGACGTTCCTACTTATGTTTTAATTCCGGCGTTTATTCTTAACGAGCTTACTGTCGCTTTTAAAATAGGAATACTGCTTTTTATTCCGTTCATTGTAATAGATTTTGTTGTTGCAAGCGCGCTTATGTCCATGGGTATGATCATGCTTCCTCCCGTTATGATCTCCATGCCATTTAAGTTAGTTCTTTTTATCCTCGTAGATGGGTGGGGATTGTTAACGGATCAACTTGTCCGTTCATTTGTTTAAGGAGTAAGGAATGAGTGTCGGCGACGTGGTAACAGTGTTACGCGAAGGAATATTAGAGACAGTAATTCTTGCGGCTCCTATTTTGCTGTCCGCGTTGGCGATTGGTTTGGTTGTCGCGATACTTCAGGCGGCAACGTCAATTCAGGAACAGACGCTTACGTTTGTTCCTAAGTTGTTTGTTATTCTTGGAGTGCTTGCGTTGTTAGGCGGTTTTATGTTTACGTCCCTTGGTCAATACACAACGCAATTATTTATGCGAATTCCGGAGATGGCGAGGTAATAAGTGATAGAAAACGCGGTCTTACAGAATATTCTCTCTTTTGGACCTGTCTTTCTGCTGATAGCGGTAAGAGCGTTTGCTATGATTCAAACCGCGCCTATTCTTTCGTCCGAAGCTGTTCCTCAAACAGCAAAAATCGCGCTTGCGGGGTTAGCCGCTTTTGCCGTCCTTCCCACGGCGGAAATTTATATGGCGGCTAATTCACCTAACGGCATTGTTACTCTGCCAGGCGGCACTTTAAGCGACTTGCGTTACGAGACATTCAGCCTTCGCTTTTTAATGCTTCTTATCGGAGAGGGAATAATCGGCATTATTATGGGTTTTTATTTAACTGTAATTTTTGCCGCTTTTGCCACGGCGGGACAATTCTTTTCTTTGCAAATGGGATTTGGAGCTTCAGAAACTTTTGACCCTGTAGCGCAGGTTGAAAACCCTCTTATGGGGCAATATTTTAACTTGGTGTCTATGCTTATCTTTGTAATGATTGGCGGCTTTCATCAACTTTTTCTTGGCGGCTTTTGGCGTTCTGTGCAATCGCTCAACATTATGTACTTGATTGACGGAAGAGAAAATGTTGTAAAGATGTTTGCGTCAGGTCTTTCTCGCCTGTTTTTGGACGCGATTGTAATTTCGCTTCCCATTCTTGGCACTTTATTTTTAACATCGTTAACTACGGGGCTTATATCAAAAGCCGCTCCTCAGGTAAATATTCTTTCGGAAGGTTTTCCAATTTCAATTACCGCTGCCTTTCTGCTTATTTTCGCGTCGCTCCCGTTTATGATCGAAGCATTTACCCGTGTAATTGATTCCGGTTTTCAAAATATCGAAACCCTCTACATACAAATCGGGCGGCAGATTACCAATGGAGGCGGAATATGAAAGAATTTGGAATAGGAGTTAATGAGTTAAAATGCACATTTAATTTTCCACTACTCACTACTCACTATCCACTACCCATTATCGATCTGCAGTGGTTTGCCGACAGCAATGATGAAGACGCTCCAGGTAAAACAGAACAACCTACAGAGCATAAATTAAAAAGGTTAAGAGAAGAAGGGCAACTGGTAAAAAGTCAGGAGCTTGTAGGCGCTATCGGTTTATTGCTTCCTGCGCTGTTGCTGCTTTTTATGGCTCCTTCCATGCTAAAAACCTGCGTTGAAATGGTGCGATTCTTCTTTCTTCGCGCGGTAGAACTTGACCCGACAAAAGACGCGCTCATTGCCGGAAACTTTTTGATATTTTTCGCGCGGCTTGTTGTTCCAATTCTTATAGTTGCCGTTGTCTCGGCAATTTTTTCAAACATGGTTCAGACAGGCGGCTGGCTGTTTACAACAAAAACTATTACGCCCGACTTTACAAAAGTTATCCCGCGGTTTGGACAATATTTTAAGCGTATCTTTTCCATTGACGGACTTGTTAAACTTGGCATGTCCCTTGTTAAAATAGCTATCATCGGCATTGTCGCGTATTTATTCATAAAAGCTGATATTAATAAACTGCTTAATTTGCAAAAAGCTGATGTTTATCAGGGGCTTACGCTGGTAGGAACAATCGCTATAAGAATGATAATCGTTGTCGCCGTTTTAATGCTTGTTCTTTCTATAGCGGATTATTTTTTCCAACGATTCCGTTTCCGCGAAAGACACAAGATGACCCGTTACGAGATAAAAGAAGAAATGAAAATGTACGAAGCGGATCCGCAGATACAGCAAAGAATTCGCGCCCGCTTCCGCGAGATGCTAAGGCAGAATATCACTACCGCTGTTCCAAAAGCGGACGTTGTAATTACAAACCCGACTCACCTTGCTGTTGCTTTGCAGTACGACGAAAGTTACATGAGAGACGGTCCTATTGTTGTGGCGATGGGCGCTGATGAAATGGCGGCTAAAATCAGAGAAATCGCTAAGGAGAATGAAGTTCCGTTAGTGGAAAACAAGCCGCTTGCTTGGGCTTTGTACCGAGAGACCGATGTAGGCGACGTAGTGCCATCGGCGTACATTAATACGGTAGCTGTAATTTTTAGTAAGGTTTGGCGTCTTAACGAAGAACGGCGCAAAAAAATGAGGATGAGCGCATGAAAAAACTTAATTCTATGAGAGGTATAAATGGCTGATTCGGCATTAAGCGCAGGCAATACACGCGACGCATTGGGCTTTTTAAAGGATAGTTTTCCCGCAGTAGCTGTAATCACTATTGTGCTTGCTATTATCCTTCCGTTGCCCACTGTTATTCTTGACGCGCTTATGGCAATTAATTTGATTTTCTCCCTGATGATACTGCTTATCGTTATTTACACTCAAAAACCGACAGACTTTAACCTTTTCCCGACATTACTGCTTGTTTCTACAGTATTCAGTCTTGCGTTAAATGTTTCGTCTACACGCCTTATTCTTACTCAGGGAGCCAAGTTTAACGGGCAGATGATAAGGGCTTTTTCCAACTTTGTAGTCGGATCCGGCGGTCTTCAAGGCATTGTTATCGGGCTTATCATCTTTATCATAATTATTGCCGTGCAGGTAATTGTTATTACAAAGGGAGCTACCCGCGTATCCGAAGTTGCGGCGCGTTTTACTTTGGACAGTATGACAGTAAAAATGATGGCGGTAGACACCGAATACAGTTCCGGTTCAATCACGGAAGAAGAAGCGCAAGCAAGAAAAGCGCAGATTCAAAGAGAGTCTGATTATTACGGATCAATGGACGGAGCGAGTAAATTTATTTCAGGTAACGTAAAGGTGGGAATCTTTATTATAATTGTGGAAATGCTCGGCGGTTTTATTATTGGTTCGACTATGTACCAAGAACAAAATGTTGTAAGCACCTACATAGGACTTGCCGTAGGCGACGGACTTGTTACCCAGCTTCCCGCTCTTCTTATCTCCGTCGCTATGGGTATTGTTGTTACAAGAGCCGCCGCGACAGGCGTTTTCTCGGATCAAATAGTAGACCAACTTTTAAAACGCGATGCGCTTGTTTATTGGATATGCGCCGCCGTGCTTATAGTTCTCGCCTTGTTACCCGGTTTCCCGTGGCATGTGCTTGTTCCTATGGCGGGCTTGCTTGGATTCCATGCGTATAGGACAGGCGTTAATCAGAAAAAGGCTATAATATTTAACGAAAAAGCCGTAAAAGCCCGCGAGCAGAAAGATGAAAAAGCGGCTGACTTTCCTCCCGTTGTTCCGCTTGACGCCCTTTCGCTAGAGCTTGGTTATGGCTTAGTGCCGTTAGTTGAAAAGGAAAAAGGCGCGGAACTTTTGGAAAGGGTTATGGGCGTAAGAAGCCAATCCGCCTACGACCTTGGGCTTGTTATTCCCAAAGTGCGCATAATTGACAACTCAATGCTTGGACCTTCGGAATACTGCTTTAAGATTAAGGGAGTAGATTCAGGGCGAGGGAAAATACGTCTTGGAAATTATCTGTGTATAAATCCGGGAACAGTTACATCAGAGATAGAAGGCGAAAAAACAATAGACCCCGCATTTGGAATTCCTGCAATATGGATCGATCAAGAGAGGAGAGACGAAGCGGAGCGCGCCGGTTACACAGTTGTAGATCCTCCCTCAATAATCGCTACCCACTTAACGGAAATTATTCGCCGCCATGCTGCCGATATTCTTGGCTTGCAGGATACTCAAGTTATTCTTGATACTCTGCGCAAGGATTACCCAGCCGTTGTCGATGAGGCTCTTAGGGAAGGCAAGGGATTGCGCGTAACAGAAATTCAAAAAGTGCTTCACGGCTTATTGCGGGAAAGGGTATCTATCCGCAACCTTGTGTCAATTCTTGAAGCTGTTGCCGATTATGCGCCGATTTCCAAAAATATTTGGTTTCTTACGGAAAAAGCGCGGCAGGCTCTTGCAAGCCAGATATGCGATCAATATGCCGATGAAGATAAAAAACTGCGCGTTCTTACAATTGACCCCAATATTGAGCAGAAAATCATCGACGCAAAATACGAAACAGCGACAGGCATGGTTTGCGCCCTTGATCCTCAAACACAAAAACTCTGGATTTCCGCAGTCGCTAAAGCGGTCAAGGCGGTTAAAGAAAAGGGTTGGATGCCTGTAATTCTCTGTTCTGAACAGGCGCGTTTCCTTGTTAAAAATTCAACAGATAGAGAATTGCCTGATTTGGCGGTTCTTTCAGTCCCGGAAATTGTTACGGGAATTATTCCAGAAGCTGTAGGTATGATAAGGATAGAAAATACCGCAGAAGAAACTACAACGGAGCAGTAAGATGGAGAAGTATATCGAACAGGGCGACAGCCGAATGGATTGCGAATTAAAAATTGCCGCAAAGTATAACCGTCCTTTCCACATTTTAAGTCAAAAGGAAGTTAGATTCGGCGGATTTTTAGGAATGTTTTCAAAGCCCGGCGTTCAGGTTGAATTTTATTTTACTCCGCAAAGACAAAATAATTTGGCTACGCATGATTATAACACCACTCGCTCGTCAATTTCGCATAATGCATTGGGTATTTCGCCCGAAGAATTATTTGCCGAAAGAAATCTTGAGCAGGAAAAGCAAAAAGTTATAGCCGCCGCCAGAAAAAATATCGGCGAAATATCGGCAAGCGGCAGAGAAGCTTCTCAGCAGATTCTAGACGCGCTTAAAGAAATAAAAGAAAAAGTAGAAAGTTCCGGTAAAAAAGAAGATCATCCCTCTTTTGTCCGTACTGTGGAATTATTAAAAGCGAATGATTTTTCGGAAAAATATATTAACACAATGATTGAGAAACTGCGAAAAGAGCTGTCTCTTGAACAACTGGATAATTTTGATATTGTGCAGGAGCATCTTCTTGAATGGATAGGGGAGAGCATCAGTATTTACAAAGAAGAAGCCGTTATACGCAAACCAAGAATAATGGTTCTTGTAGGTCCTACGGGAGTGGGAAAAACAACCACTGTGTCAAAACTTGCGGCTATTTACGGAATAGGGACGGAAGAAATTCCCGCCGTTGACGTAAGATTAATAACAATTGACACTTTCCGTATTTGCGCCAAAGAACAGCTTGAACAAATCGGGGACATTATGCGCATTCCTGTTTCCTGCGCGTTGAATAAACAGGATATAAAAAAAGAAATCGCGCTTTGCGGTGAAGACATTGATTTAATTTTAATCGACACTATCGGCAATAGTCCCAAAGATTCATCAAAGATAGGCGAAATGAAAGATATTCTTGACGGCTGTCCAAAAAGCGCGGAATATCATCTGGTTATAAGCGCGGCGACTAAATCAAGCGATATAGAAGTTATTATGCGGCAGTTTGAACCTTTTAATTATAAATCAATCATACTTACAAAAATGGACGAAACCGACAGTTATGGAAATATAATTTCGGCTCTTGCCGAAAAAAGAAAAAGTATTTCTTTTATAACTAACGGACAAGGGGTTCCTGAGGATATAAGAAGAGCGTCAGTTGTACATTTTCTTATTAATCTTGAAGGTTTTAAAGTAAACCGGGATAAAATTGAAAAACGTTTCCCTTCAGGTGAAGCGGATCAATTTAAATGGAGATAGTATGGACGATCAAGCTGAAAAATTGCGGGAAATAATGAAGAGGAAAAAAGACGGAACAAGCCCGTCAAAAACATCTTCGTCTTCAAAGTCGGCGAGTGTAAAACCCGTTGATAAAGCCCGCGTTATTACCGTTACTTCAGGCAAGGGCGGCGTAGGAAAAACAAACCTTTCTGTCAACATGGCTCTTGCGTTCGCCAGGTTGGGGAAAAAGGTGGTTGTAATGGACGCCGACCTTGGGCTTGCCAATGTCAACGTTATGCTCAATATGATACCAAAGTACAACCTTTACCATGTAATTAAAAAGCAAAAAACAATCAGGGAAATTCTTGTAGAGACTGAATATGGGATTTCCATTGTCGCCGGCGCTTCCGGCTTCTCTCAAATTGCCAATATGGGCGAAGAAGACAGAAAAGTTTTTATATCGGAGCTTGATTCATTATCCAACGCTGACATAATCATCATAGACACAAGCGCGGGTGTTTCTAGCAATGTTTTAGATTTTATCGCCGCCGCCGATGACGCGGTAATTATTACCACTCCCGAACCGACCGCGATTACAGACGCTTACGGCATAATTAAAATTATCGCTACGGAATATGACTCCGTTAATATGGGATTAAAACTTGTAGTAAATCGCGCAAAGGGCGCGGCTCAGGCAAAAGGCGTCGCCGACAGAATGATCAATATTGCAGGTCAATTTTTAAACTTAAAATTGGACTATCTGGGATTTATTTACGATGATATATCGGTTTCTAATGCCGTTTTAAGGCAGAAACCATTTATGGTAGTAGATCCAAAATGCAAGGCAAGTATTTGTGTTCAACATATTGTGGAACGCATGGACAGGAACAAACCTGCGGAATCCGCAGGTTTTAGCGGAATGCTTAAAAGGCTTTTTAAGTCTCCGCAGGAAATGAATGATTAAAGGTAAAAGGGGCAAAAAGTGAATAATTTTAAATGGGGGTTTTCAGCCGCAATCTTCGCTTTGGTTGTTTCAGTCCTTCTTGGCTTGGTTTCAGGGGTAGGAGCGTTTCATATCTTTATAAGAGCAATTATTTTTGCCGTTGTTTTCTTTGGGCTTGGCTTTGGTCTGAATTTTGTTATAAATAGTTATTTTCCGGAGCTTTTATATATCAATGAAGAAACCTCTACTCCAGAAACCGATGAATCTGAAGGGCATATAAGTATAGCTATGGATAGCATGGGTGAATATGCAGTGCCGGAATTGTTTAATCAGGGCGATCCAAATGAATTGGGAAATATTGAGGACTTAATTTCCGGTATTTTCAAGCCCGGCGGCGCGGATACTAGCGTTTCCGAGGAAAGCAGTCAGCCTGCCTACCCAAATATCAACTTTTCAATGGCAGATGAGGGTATAGACCAAAATAGAGAAACGGGTTATAATGGGACAGAGGACTTTGGAGATGTTTCATTTGGCGAACCTGCGGAAGCAAAGCCGGGTAGTTTTGATGAAGCGGCTGTTTTTGACAGATCTGAGGCTGAAAAACCGCAGGTCTTTCAGCCTCAGTTTACTCCAAGTATTGGGGATGATTCAGGATTGGGAGGGTTGCCTGATTTAGATATGATGGCAATGGCATTTTCCAATTATTCGGGTCCCCCAACTGCGGCGGCGTCCTCAGTGCCTTCGGCGGGACCGACAAATCCTGTTGAGGAATCTGAGCCGGATCGCAGTCAATATAAGGGCAATAAGCCTCAAGCGTTGAAGGGTGATTTTAACCCGCAAACTTTGGCGGAAGGCATTAGAACAGTATTGAGTAAAGATTAAAAAGGAAAGGTTTGGGAATGCCGGAAGAAAAGACAGAAGAGGAACTCTGGCAGCAGTACCGAAAAACTCGGGATCCTGCGATACGAGAAGCTTTTATAAAACAATACGCCCCATTGGTAAAGTATGTTGCCGGAAAAGTAGCCGTTGGAATGCCCAACAATGTTGAATTTGACGACCTTGTAGGCTACGGTGTCTTTGGTCTTATTGACGCGATTGACAAATTTGATCCTGATAAAAATGTAAAGTTTAAAACTTACGCCGTTACGCGCATAAGAGGCGCAATTTTTGACGAATTGCGATTAATCGACTTTGTTCCGCGTTCCGTCAGACAAAAAACCCGCGAAATAGAAACAACAATTTCCTCACTTGAAGCTCACTTAGGCAGAACCGCCTCGGAGCAAGAAATAGCCGGCGCTATGGGCATAGACGAACAGGAATACATGAAAGTGATTCAAAAAATTTCAGGCACTTCAATAATTTCCTTAAATGATTTGTGGTATTCGGGCGACGATAACGACAAAGTATCTATCGGCGACAGTATAGAATCTCCTTCCAGTATGAATCCCGATGTTGTCGTGGTTAACGATGAGATTCGCAGAGTTATTGTCGAAGCGATAAATGAGCTTCCCGATAAAGAAAAGAAAATTCTTGTATTATATTATTACGAAGATTTAACATTAAAAGATATTGGGCGCGTTTTACAGGTAACAGAATCCAGAGTTTCACAGCTTCATTCCAAAGCGATTCTGCATTTAAGATCAAAATTAACAAATATCAGAAAAGGTATTGTATGATCGATTTTCTCCAGTTGCAGGAAATTGTAAAAGAGCATCTGGAAGTTGACAGAGCGATTCGATCTGTAGATGCGTCGGGTCCTACATTGGAAGCGGCTGTAAATGAAGCCGCAACCCTTCTTGATACGTCTATCCGCCGTCTTGAGTATGAAATCCTTGAAAGAGGTTCAGAAGGATTTATGGGCGCGGGAAAAAAAGATTGGGTAATACGCGCTTATGAACGAGCTCAAACCAAAAAGAAGAAACAAGAAAAAGAGGCTCTTACAGATGAAGACGCTGAAAGCGTTGAGGTTATTCAAGATAAAGACGGAGACGCTTTTGTACGATGTTGGCCTAACGGAGTCTATCTTAAGGTTACTGCTCCTGTCGGTAATGGTAAAAGAGTATATTCGGCTTACGCGGTACAAGAGCTTCATGCCAGAGGTATACAAGATTACGACAATTCTTTAGTTGAAAAACTTATAAGTGAAGCCGGCGGAATGTATGTAAAGGTGGCTGATTTTAATCATAATCCCGCAAATGATACTATGGCTAATATAGAAGTTGACGACGCGGAAATGAAAGTTCTTGCGACTATCATTCCTCCCAATGAAGGCGGTGCGGATTTAACGGTTGATGTATATAAGAGTCTTCTTGTGCAGAATAGGGTGTACCACGGCGTTAAAGAACAATACATTGAAGAACTGGTAGACAAACCTGTTTACAGGGAAAAGGTAGAAATAGCCGAAGGCTTAAAACCGGTTAACGGAAAAGACGCGTATATTCATTATTTCTTTGAGACGGATCAAACTCAAATAAAATTAAAAGAAGGAACTAACGGCAGGGTAAACTTTAAAGAACTTAATATTATTCAGAACGTTGTTCAAAATCAGCCGCTTGCTAAAAAAGTGCCTCCCGAAGACGGCGTAGACGGGAAAACAGTTACGGGAAAAATTCTTCCCGCAAAAGCCGGAAGCGATATTCCTCTGCCTGTCGGAACAAATGTGCATGTAAACGACGCTAATGACACTATTATTTCCGACATTAACGGACAAGTTATAGTAGCAAACGGCAAAATTAACGTAGAGCCGGTTTTAACGGTTGAAGGCGACGTTAACCTTAAAACAGGAAATATTATTTTCCTTGGAACAGTTATTATTACAGGTAATGTTGAAGATACTTTCTCTGTAAAAGCTGCCGGTAATATTGAAGTAAGAGGAACAGTATCCAAAGCGGAGCTTGACGCGGAAGGCGATATAATTATTTATCAGGGTATCAACGGAAAGAGCGGCGGGAAAATTCGCGCTGGGCGCTCTCTTTGGTCTCGCTTTATCGAAAATGCTAATGTAGAAGCAGGCAATATGGTTGTTGTTACAGACGGAATTATCAATTCAAATGTTGACGCGATAAAGAGCATTGTTTGTATGGGCAAACGCGCCAATATCATGGGCGGTCGTTTGCGCGCGGGAGAGGAAATAAACGCCAAAGTTTTGGGTAACTCAACAAGCGGGACTGAAACAATCTGCGAAGTTGGTTTTGATCCTCACAGTAAATTGGAATTGGAGCGTCTTATGGCGATTAAAGCGACATCGGAAGAAGAACTTGAATCAATGCGGTTGGATTTGCAGACATTAACCAATACAAAAAAACAGCGTAAAACATTGCCGGAGGATAAAGAGGCACACTTACAGGAATTAATAGAGCGCAAACAGGTGTTAACCGATGAATTGAAAGACACTAATGACAACATTCAAAAAGTCCAGGAATTTATGAATCAAATGCAAGTTCGCGGAAAAGTTTCCGCTTCTACTAAAGTCTGGCCCGGTGTAAAAATATGGATTCGTGATGTTAAAGAAGACGTAAGAACAGAATATCGCGCGGTAACCTTTATTCTGGAGAACGGGCTTGTAAGGGCGACTAAGTATGAGGAGCCCGACGAACTTGCAATGAAGGGACTTGATGGCTATAGCACCAATTGATCTACAAGCCATTTTTTCACAGGTTGACAAGGTTGGGAAAGCCCAAGCCGCTCAAAAAGAGGGGCAATCGCTTCATCAGGCAATTCAGGGCGTACAAATTGAACGAAAAACGGAAGAACATATTCAGCAGGTGAATGAAGCTCAGAATACGGGGGAAGGAATAGAGAAAATTAAAGATCGCGATAAGGAACATGGGCAAAGACAGAATTCAGGCGGTAAGCACGATGAAAGAAAAAAAGAAGAAAATGATGAAGAAACACAAGCTCATGTTTTGCGCGATCCATATTTGGGCAAGAAGATCGATATAAGCCTTTAATACGGAAAATTTATGAATATTTTTTTTATAGTATCAATTGTTTGTTTTGCTCTTTGTTTGATAATGTTTTTTTATTTAAAGTGGTATATTAAAACCAAAGCGCCTTCGGACGGACTTGGAGAAAACAGAACAGAAGTAGCAAAATTAATTGCCGAAATTAATTCGGTTACAGACAGAAATGTACAGCTTGTAGAAGACAGTATTTCAAGACTAAAAAAAATATTGGAAGATGCGGAAAAACGCATAGAAGAATATAAAAACGCCATAGAAATTAAACCTTCGCCCAATACTCTTTATACAAACTTAGGACATGGTGTTCGTTCAGCTTTAAAAGCTCCTCAAGAACAACCGCCTTCTCATCTTGCGCCGCAGTTGCAGACCGAGCACCCGTTAAAATCGCGTCAATTATCGTTGGAATTGCCAACAGGTGAACAAGATAAAGTTTCGGTTAAAACTGAAAGTAAAACGATTCAAGCTGCGCCTCCCCCTATTCAAAAATCGCCTTCAAAAAAACAGATTCGTAACGCTATTGATTCGCTTGTAAATGAAGGACTTTCCCCCGAAGAAATAGCATCGCGCCTTGAAATAAGCATGGCGCAGGTAAATTTGGCGTTAAATTTACGAAAATCAAAACGATAATGCTATTGAAAAATTTTTAATGATAATGCACACTAATAACATGATTAAGAAAGTTATTTTATTATTGTTGTTATTAACTATTGCCTTGAGCGCAAACCTTTTTGCGCAAGATGATAATCTTACAATTAAGATTGCCGTTATGGGACCTGGCGACCAACTGTATTTTTGGTGGGGGCATATTGCCTTAATGATAGAAGATTCTTCCGATAATACCGGTTATTTTTTTGATTACGGAATATTTTCCTTTGATAATGACAACTTTTTTTATAACTTTGCTTTTGGCAGATTGTTGTACAGTTGCGGAGTTTCTCATGCCGAGAGAAATTTAAATATTTATAAAAGAACCAACCGCGATATAACAATTTATACATTAGACCTTCCGCCTGAAACAAAAAGAAAAGTAAGGGATTTTGCCGTACAAAATGTTCTTCCCGAAAATCGTGATTATTATTACCATCATTTTAAAGATAATTGTTCAACAAGGATAAGGGATATAATCGATCTTGCGACAGACGGGCAATTTAAAGCAGAATTTGAAAATAAAACTACCGGTTTTACATTACGCAACCATGTGCGGCGGCACACATATTTTTCGCCCGTCGCCGACTGGTTTTTAAATTTCCTAATGGGGCAAGTTATTGATAATCCCGTTACAATTTGGGAAGAGATGTTCCTTCCATCGGAAGTTGGCAAAAGGATAGAAGATTTCCAGTATACCGATATTAACGGCAAAAAGCGTAAACTTGTATCGTCAGTTGAAATTGTAAATCAATCTATAGAACGTTCTCCTGTTTTGGAAAAACCGCATAAACAATGGGTATGGGAACTTCTATTCAGTCTTGTATTATCCGCTATTTTCGCCTTCTTTTTCTTTTTACAGAAAAAGAACATTAAAGCAGGCAGAGTGCTGGCGGGCGTCAGCATGAGTTTAAGCGGATTATTCTTTGGATTAGTGGCTCTTCTTTTATATTTTATGAATCTTTTTACAAACCACGATTACACCTATCAAAATATAAATATGATTTTCTGTACTCCGCTTTTACTTGTTACAGTCCCGGTTGGAATATGTTATGCGATAACCAAAAACCAAAAGAAACTGCAAATTTACGGCGAATTAATAAGAATAGTATGGCTACTTTCGGTTTTGGGTGTAATTATATCAATGTTGATTAAGCTCCTCCCCGCTTTTTATCAAGATAATCTTACAGACCAGATGTTGATTCTGCCTATAGCCCTAACCTTTACATTACAGCCCATAGGTTTAAAAGAGACGATAAAAAAGTATTTCCCAAAGCTTTCTCGTTCCGGAGAAAAAAGTGGCTCTTAGCGACGAATGGCAGAAAGTAAAGTACAAAGAGGTATTTGAGCAAGAAACAAGGGGCTTGGAACGCCGCCTTGCCTCCGACCCTTATTGCAAAGTGGAGGATTTTGAGGCAATTTTAAGGAATTTGTACATAATGGAAGGCGCAGACATAGGCGGCAGGGGCACTTTACAGGATATAATATTAGCCGCGACGATAGCCGCCTACGAGCTATTTATTGGCAAATTAAAGGCGCAATAATCTTTATTTTCCTGTAACCTTTTATCCCAAGTATGGTTATATATTCAGCAAGCTCACATTGTACCACGTTCCTCCTATTTTTTTCCTTTTTCCCCGGAGTAACTCCTTTCTCCGGGGTTTTTTTATCCATAATTTAAACTTCTGACATATTGACATTTTTCCCGAAATTTAATAAATTGAAACAAATATCCCCTGTAGCTCAGCTGGCAGAGCAAGTGGCTGTTAACCACTGGGTCCGTGGTCCGAATCCGCGCGGGGGAGCAAACAAAAGCACGCCGCTTAAGGCGTGTAGATGAAAAAATTAGCACGCTCCGGCACAAAAAAAATCCCAAAGATGAATAAAATGAGGCGAGCTTTAGCTCGCCGTCCGTGCCGCGGACGCAAACAACCGCACCCCGTCAAGGGGTGTAGATGAACAAATCAAAACGCTCCGGCGCAAATAAAATCCCCCCAGATGAACAAAATGAGCCTGACCACTAAAACAACATAAGGATTTTTAAAAAGAAGGTACTTTTTTGATGTTGTTTTAGTGGTCAGGCGTCCGCACCGAGAAAAATAGCTAAGCATTTGCCATTTTTTCGCAAATGTTATAAAGCAATATTTAATTCCCGCCCGTATACACGGGCTATTTTTTCCAGTGTTTTTACTGTCGGGTTTGCCTTTCGAGGGTTTTCAAGGCGCTGATATGCTTGATAGGTCAAGCCAAGTTTTTGAGCGATGTCAGTCTGGCTTTGTCCGCCACGGAGTTCTCTAAGACGGAGGGACAAGGCGATATGGCTTGCAACGGGTACGGCGTATCCTTCCGTATATGAGGGCGGGGGAATTTCGTTGCCGTGCGAAATATCCGACTCTAGACAACCTTCAAGAGCTTCCTTTGCCATTGCAAGGGTTTCTTCATGTGTAAAACCGCACGTAACAACATTTGGCATATCAGGGAATTGGGCAATATACTCATCTCCTTCTTTTTTTATAGTGCAATTGTAAACCATAATTTCCTCCTATTTAATACCCGCTTCTTTCAGGATTATTTTTGCAAAATTTCCAATGTCTTTGTTCCCATGGTAAGGGACGGCGACGGGGCGGCAACCGACTTTTTCAAACACATGATGAGAACCGCTGATTCTGTCAAGTTTCCAGCCGTTCTTTTTAAGAATGTTCATTATTTCACGTGCCGTCATAAAATAAATGTACAATATATATGTTGTATTGTCAAGCGATTTTTGAAAAAAGTGAATTTGGCAAACAAAATGAGGCGAGTTTTAGCTCACCGTTTTACCATACCTTTACGCTTAAAGCATTGTAGGACGCTATTACCCTTTTGAGCCAATCAAGGTAAAAGTTAATCCGCACTGGTAACGCGCTGCGGGGTTATCGGGGTTATTGATTTTCCCATTTGCGTAAAAACCTTTGCTTCCAGTCTTAAAATCTTTTTGGTTGGCGAACAACCGCGCCCATTCCTTGCCGCTGCCGTCAAGGACAACTACTTGTAAAGCTGCCGGAGCTTTGTCGTCTTTTATTCCCATAATTAATTATCCTCCTTATGCGTTTTTTGTTCAAGTTTTATTTGTAGCATCTTCATCATTTATCCCTGCACAATATGAACATCTCTATGCGGCAACGGAACATGCAGTCCCGCTTCCTCAATTTTAGTTTTGATAATTTTATTTATATCCCAATAAATGTTCCAGTAATCCTGAACATTTGTCCATGCGCGAATGGTGATTTTTACGGAATTGTCTTCGATAGATTGCAGGATAACTTGAGGGGCAGGGTCTCTTAAAAATCGCGTTTCCGCGTTGATAATACCCTGCATTACCTGAAAAGCGGTTTCAACGGGGTCAGAATAGGCAATTCCTATTGAAAGTTCCATGCGGCGTTTGCCGTTTCTAGTGTAGTTTTTTAAAGGAGAGCCCCAAATACAGGAATTGGGGGCGGATATGTAAATGCCGTCGGGAGTTTCAAGAATCGTGGTAAATAAATTAACTTCTTTTACTGTTCCGTTAAAGGAGTCAAATTCAATGTATTCGCCCTTGCGGAAAGTCCCCATAAGAAGAAGCCCTATCCCCGCTGCGATATTTCCAAGAGTGTCTTTCAGCGCAAGGGCGATAGTAACGCCTGCCGCTCCCAACAAGGCGATAAGGCTTGCGGTGCTTACCCCAAAAATATTGAGGATCATAATGATACAAATAATGATGATTGCGTAATGGATAACCGCCTGTAACAGTGGAACCGCCGTCCCATCGCTTTGAGACCAACTTGCATTGGCTTTGTGTACGAGTTTTCGCGCCCCTTTGGAAAGAGTTATGCCCAATACGATAATAACCGCCGCAGATGCCAAATTTTTAGAAATCGACATTATAAAGGCTGAATGAGTTTGCCAAAGCTCTAAAAGGCGCTGTCCCATGCTAATATTTATTTTTTAGGTCTTTTTTTGCCGTAATTGTACTTGTATTGTTTTTCCAAACAGCTTAAACAAATTATTTTTTTGTAACCTTTGCTGTGTTTCTTCCCGCAACGAGGACACCGATTTTCCTCTCTTCGTTCTATGTATCGGGCTTTTCGCACTTTATTTATAGCTTTTGCGGATTTTTTGTTGTAATCGCGGAAAAATTTACGGCAATCATCACAAAACGAAAATTTATAGTTTTTTCGTAATTTTTTCCCGCACCTTGGGCATTCGCCCTTTTTCTTTCTTTTTGTATAAAGACTTCTTCTTTCATTGTTTTCCGCTGGCATTTTTATCCCCTTTCTTATTAAAAAATATTTAGTCAAATATATACTAATTATTGTAAATTGTCAACTAAAAAAAATATTTATATGCTTAAATATACGGAAATATTTAAGCAAAAAAACGGCATTTAAGACCTTTTTTGGGGGTTCTCTTCTGGCAAACGCCAAACTATCCGGCTACGTTGGATAGTACGGTGCGTATATTTTTTACAAGTTCTGTAAGTTGCGCCGTAAAGTCAGGTAAATGTTCGTCTATAAAAGCCATATCTGCGGTTTTGCCTGAGGCTTCAAGTTCTGCGGCATGGGACGATACTTCCTGCGCGCCAATAGAAGCAGACGCGCTTTTTAGAGAGTGAATGTTAATTATAAATGCCGGCAGAGTATCCGCTTCTGGAATTGTTTGGAGCTTAGACAAACGTTCATCAGCATCTTTGCAGAACATGGATAACACTTTTTTATAAGTATCCAAATTTCCTCTGAGCATGGCAATTCCCTTTGCCGTATCAACATTGGGGATAGTAAGAAAATCGCTATCTTCGGCAGGTTCAAGAAACGGAAGGAGCTGGTTTTGTTCCTCATTCTCATCGTTCACGTAATTGTTATAAGATTGTTTTATGTGGTTTTTCCGGGAGTCTCTTTTATCCTGCGGTATCCAGCGGTCAAGAATTTCGTCCATTTTGGAAACATCTACGGGCTTTGAAAGAAAATCATTAAACCCTTTTTCGATAAACATTTCCCGCATTCCTACAACGGCGTTGGCGGTCAGTGCGATAATAGGGATTTGCTTACGCAAATCCCTATTATCGCTTCGAGTTTCACCGTAGGTGAAACTCGTGCTGGTTTTTTCGCCTTCGGTGAAACTCGTGCCATCTTTTTCTGCTTGCTCTTTTTCCCATGCGCGGATAGTGGCTGTGGCTTCAATTCCGTCCATTTCGGGCATCATGTGATCCATGAAAATAAGGTCATACTTGTTTTGTTTTACAAGTTCTATCGCTTCTGCGCCGCTTAGACAGGCGTCAATCTTTGCCTTATAAGGAGATAGCAGCCCCTCGGCAACTTTAAGATTGGTAGCAATGTCGTCTACTATCAATAGTCGCGCATGGGGGAATGTATGGCGTATAACGCTAGAATTGGCGGAACCTTCAAAATAATTTTGGCGGTCAGCCTTGCCGTTTAATGTATTGGCAATGGACAGAGACTGTACAGGTATGGAAACAAAGCGCGCGTTAGGAATATGCGCCTCAGTGCCCCATTCTATCATAAGAGCCAGATGCGGCTTTTTCCCTCCGCAAAAAACAGAATCGCTCCGTTCTATAAGCGGTTTAACTTTTTCATAAAGACCGTAACCTGAAAACACATAAAACCATTTTTCACGGTACAGAGAAAAGGCAAAATCTCTCTGATTCGTCACCATAGTATAAGGAACTTTCATGTTTTCCAGCGACCAACACACCGATTTAGCGTAATTAAGTCTGCTTTCATAAACAAGCACTTTCTTTTTTTCAGGACTCTCCACTATGGCGAAAGGCGTTATTGATTCGATGTCTTGCGGGATAATCACTGTGAATACGCTCCCTTTGCCGTATTCGCTTTCCATGCTTAATTTCCCAGCCATAGCCGCGCAGAGCCGATTTGTAATGACAAGCCCAAGTCCTGTTCCTTCAATGCCTTGGTTCTTCTTCATATCCACACGGACAAATTCGTTAAAAAGTTTCTTCTGATCCTCCGGTTTTATTCCTTTCCCTGTATCGGACACTTCTATCTTTAGCAAAACTTGTTTATCGTCCTGTTTAATAATGGTAATGGTCAAACCTATACATCCCTTTTCCGTATATTTTACCGCGTTGGACAACAGGTTAAGAAGAATCTGGCGTATACGCACTTCATCTCCGATAAGGCTGTTGGGAATATTCCCGTCGATGTTGGTAAAAAACCGTATTGGTTTTTCTTTAAGCCGTGTGCGGATAATATTTACTGTGTCATTGATCAAAGATGAAAGCATATATTTGACGGGAACAATATCCAATTTTCCCGATTCTATTTTTGAAAGATCTAGAATATCGTTAATTAGCGAAACTAGATTATTTCCAGCCTGTTTAATATCATGCGCATAGCCTCGCGCTTCACATGATAGTTCTCCCCTTAGCAAGAGTTCCGCCATGCCGGTAATGGCATTCATTGGAGTGCGTATTTCGTGGCTCATTTTCGCAAGAAAATCGCTTTTTGCCTTAGAAGCAGATTCAGCTTTTCGGTTTGCCTCAAGAAGTTTCATATTTTGTTTTGTCATAGCATGTTCAGAACTGGTAACAAAAACATTAATAATGATGAACAGGAATAAGATAAGAAACAACATACTAAAAAATACCGTATTCATGGCATGATTCAGAGATAACAAGCTGGGCTCAGGATAACTTACGGTCAGATACCATTTCATGGACGGAATGTAGTTTACCAGATATATTTTTTTATCATAGATGAAACTCCGGCTTACACCGCCTGAAAGTTCATGTGCTACCCTGATCAATTCTTTTCCGGTTTCGCCTAAGTGTTCGTCAAGGCGGATTTTATTTTTAACCAATTCATAATCTTCCGCCGAAGTAATTTCATTGTATTTATTGAACATATACGGCGTGATATTTTTATCGAATTTATGATAACTGGAAGCTATAAAATTTGAAAACTCTGTAAGATTTACGCCCGTGCCAAGCATTCCTATGGGTTTTTTGCCTGTTTCCGTTGTAACAAATACCGGAACATTGACCCAAAGATAGATTTCTTCCAAATCAGGATTATAATTAATGTTAAATATATATTTTTCTGTTTCATATAATGTCAAATTGTACCAATAATTTTTTGGATCATCAGGGTTTATAATGTATGGGGTGTTTCCTGTTGAATAAAAAATTTTATCTATGTCATTAATCCAGTAAAGTACTTTATTATTTAGATGTTCCTGATAAATGGAAAATTCGGCGTTAGCCTGAGATTTTAAGACAGGATCAGAAGGATTTATAAAATATTGCCGAATAACAGGCGTATCCGCCATTTTCAACACAAGGGCAAGTTCGCTGTTTACTATGGTTGCCAAACGCAACCGCATTGTTTCAGACGCTATGGAAAGCTGCTGTTCAATAAAAGAATGGTTGATTTGACGCGCGGAAATTGTATATGCCGTAATAGCCGACAAAGCAAAAACAAGGAAAAGGATACAAGAAAAAACAAGAAACTTGTTGTTGGCGAATATTTTTAATGACTTGACGGAGATAGCTGTCATCTTTGCATACCTCTCATATTGATAATTAAACTAATTTAAATATATTAATTTCTTTGTCATTGTCCAAATCGAAAATATAATATAAAATGGAATTCATAGGAGAATATTATGAAATATATTAACTTTGATAAAACAGGCGCGTATAAGAAACTTTCAAAACAGGCTAAAAAGGCTTTTGTTTTTAGAGACAAACTTGACTCGAAAAGGGTGGGGGAGTGCATTGTTCCGATGGCTGCTGGGCTTAAATATTCATGGGCGGCAAAAGCCGTTGACTGTCAAACAGTTAAGTTATTGCAGGAGCTTGCTGACGAGCAAGAGCTTATAGCAAAATACAAAGCCCTTCTTAATGGAGAAATGATGAACACGGGCGAGAAACGAAAGGTGCTTCATCATCTGTCTCGTGGACAGCAAGGACAGCCTGTAATTGAAAACGGAAAAGATATTGGGGAATTTTACCGCAAAGAACTTGCAAGATTCTGTGATTTTGCCTCCGCCGTTCATGGTGGCAGATACAAAGGAGCCACAGGCAAGGATTTTACCACAGTAGTGCAGATAGGCATTGGCGGTTCAGATCTTGGTCCTCGTGCCATGTATATAGCCCTTGATAACTGGGCGTTAAAGGAAGGCAAAAAGAAACTTGACGCAAAATTTATTTCCAACGTAGACCCCGATGACGCTTCCGCAGTAATAGCCTCTTGTAATCTTGAACAGTGCCTTTTTATTTTGGTTTCAAAGAGCGGCACTACTCAAGAAACTTTAGCCAATGAGCTTTTTGTAAAAGATAAATTGACAAAAGCCGGACTTGATCCAAGCAAGCAGATGATTGCCGTTACAAGCGAAACAAGCCCTCTCGCCCGTAACAGCGCATATCTTGACTCCTTCTACATTGACGATTATGTCGGCGGTCGTTACTCGTCATCATCGGCGGTAGGCGGCTGCGTTCTGTCTCTAGCTTTCGGTCCCGATGTGTTTAAGGAGTTTCTTGCCGGAGCAGCCGAAGCTGACAAACTTGCACTTGAACCCGATGTCTTAAAAAACGCCGCTCTTCTTGACGCTTTAATCGGCGTATGGGAGCGTAACTTTTTACAGTATCCGTATACTGCGGTTCTGCCGTACAGTCAGGCGCTTTCACGTTTTCCGGCACATTTGCAGCAGATGGACATGGAGTCAAACGGAAAGCGTGTGAACCGAAGCGGACAGCCTGTCAATTACAGCACTGGTCCCGTTCTCTTTGGAGAGCCGGGAACAAACGGACAACATTCATTTTATCAGTTGCTTCATCAGGGGACGGGAATTGTTCCGCTGCAATTTATAGGTTTTTTTGAAAGCCAGAGAGGGGACGATGTAACTGTTGACGGTTCAGTAAGCCATAAAAAATTAAAAGCAAACCTTGCCGCTCAAATTGTGGCTTTCGCTAAGGGACAAGACAGCGAGGACGGAAACAAAGAGTTTAAAGGCGGTCGTCCCTCAAGTTTAATTTTTGGAAATCGCCTAACGCCAGCTGTATTGGGAGCTTTACTTGCCCACTATGAAAACAAAGTAATGTTTCAGGGTTTTGTTTGGAATCTTAACAGTTTTGATCAAGAAGGCGTACAGCTTGGAAAAATCCTGACAAAAAAAGTGCTGTCCAGAAACTTCGGCGACGGAGCATTGGAAGCGTACAGCAAATTGTTAGGCGTATAAGTTGAATGATCTCTCTTCTCTGATTGGAAAAATCGCCGTTACCGACTCGGAAATGTCCCCAAAGGGAACCGTCTTAATTGACGATGAAATTTACGAGGCGGTAACAGACGGCGAATATATTGACTCCGGCAGGGGCGTAAAGATTACTCGTGTTAAAGGGAAGAAGATCGTTGTTAAGAGGGTGTAATTACACCCTAAAATCCCTGTTCCCCTGTTTAATCTCTTCCAAATGTTTAATAACAAGCGAACGCATTTTCTCATTAGGAATATTATCAATCTCGCCCTTAATTAAATTTTCCCCTGAGCCCCTTGTGCCGTCTGCGGCGTAATCAATCAGATATTCTTGCAAAGTCATAAGCGCGTTGGGCAGACAGCAGTTTTGTATTTGCCCTGATTTGCACAGCGACATAAAGCGGTCGCCCGTGCGTCCCTCTCGGTAACATGCCGTGCAAAAGCTGGGAATATATTTATCTTTTATAAGCCAATTTACCACCTCGTCAAGAGGGCGGTTGTCAATAACGTTAAATTGTTTTGTGTTTTCCTTTTCTTCTTTTTCGTAACCGCCGACGCTGGTGCGTGAACCGCCGCTTATCTGGGAAACTCCAAGCTCCAAAACTTTTTTTCTACATTCTTCGCTTTCCCTTGTGGAAACAATAAGTCCTGTATAAGGTACGCTTACTCTAAGACAGGCGACAATCCTTGCGAAAGTATCGTCATCTATGCCGTTTTTGAATGAGCCGGGATTTATTCCTTCGGCTGCACGTATTCTAGGCACGCTTATAGTATGGGGTCCTACACCGTGTGCGGCTTCCAAATGCTCTGCGTGCATAAGTATCGCTATAAATTCATAAAGATACTGACCAAGACCGAATAAAACACCTAACCCTACATCGTCTATTCCGCCTTGCATTGCCCTGTCCATAGCTTCGGTATGCCATTCATAGTTCGACTTTGGACCTGACGGATGCAACTCTTTATATTTTTCCTTGTTATATGTTTCCTGAAACAGAATATATGTTCCGATGCCTGCGTCTTTTAGCAATTTATAATCATCTACAGTTGTGGCTGCAATATTTACATTCAAACGGCGTATCGCTCCGTTTTTATGTTTAATACTGTATATTGTTTTTATTGACTCTATAATATATTCAATAGGATTATTAACAGGGTCTTCTCCTGCTTCTATCGCAAGGCGTTTATGTCCCATATCCTGTAACGCAATCGCTTCCCTGCGGATTTCGTCCTGTGAAAGCTTTTTTCGTGTCATAGTTTTATTTTGAGCGTGATAAGGGCAGTACAAACAGCCGTTTACGCAATAATTGGAAAGATACAGCGGAGCGAAAAGAACGATTCTGTTTCCGTAAAAAGTTTCTTTTATCCGTCTTGCCATACTGAAAATTTCGTCTTTATCGCCCGCTTCCAAAACAAGAGCCGCCTCGCGGTGGTTTAAGCCCTTGTTTTCAGAAGCCTTTTGCATTAGTTGGCGGATCAGATTTTCGTTGTGTTTGTTTTCTTCCACCCAATTAATGGTAGCCATTATTTCTTCGTGGCAAATAAATTCATTGGCGTTCATAGAAGCGGGGTTATACATAATACCCCCTATTTTGAATACACTACTTGCGTGTTTACTCCGTCAAGCCTGCCGATTTTTCCGGCAAGAGCGCTGATTGTGTCATGCGGAGCGTCAATGGCTACACTTATTATGTTTATGTTTTTTTGGTGATAGGGAATACCCATTCGCCCGATTATATACTGCGCGTATTCGTGCAGTATTCCGTTAAGTTTTTCAACGCTGTCCGTGTTTTCAACAATTATCGCTATTATTGCGGCTCTGTTTTCCATATCTCATACCTCCTTGTAAAAAAAATGCGCCCAAAGGCGCACTAATCCCGTATGAGACACAGCGCCTTTTACCTTGAGTAACAGCTTTAAAACGCTGGCATTTTAAAGCATTAGTCTCGGTGTCAGGATCACTTATATTTACTATCTATATAATAGCTCTTTTTTTATAGTTTGGCAACTGTTTTTTTTGTGATTTTTAATGTACTGCTTACCCGAATTTTTATCTTAATTCTTAAATTGTTCCGCCGTGCGGGTAAATACTTCTACCAATGCCGGATCAAACTGAGTGCCGCTGCTATCGGTGATAATTTTAACCGCATCTTCGTGGCTAAAAGCCTTTTTGTATGGACGCACTGATGTAAGCGCGTCGTATACATCGGCAATCGCCATGATACGCCCCAATAGGGGTATATCATTTCCTTTTAGTCCGCGCGGGTAACCTGATCCGTCCCATTTTTCGTGGTGGCTGGCGGCAAAAATTTTCGCGTAATTTAAAAAATCGCTTTCTTTTGCGAGGGTTTCAATCTTTTCAATTATTTGTTCGCCGAAACTTGCGTGTTTTTTCATTTCATCGAATTCTTCTCGGTTTAGCTTGGTAGGTTTCTTGAGTATATTGTCGTTAATTGATATTTTGCCTACGTCATGGAGTTGACTGGACTGGAGCAGAAGGTTAACGTCCCAGCCTTTTGTCTCATCTTTGTAAACGCCGCTCTTTTCAATTTCATCTAGTAGGATTTTTATTCCTCTCTGCGTACGTTCTATGTGTCCGCCTGTTATGTCGTCTCTGCATTCAACCAATTCCGCCATTGTTTTTAAAAGGGCGTTTTGCAGTTCTATTACGCTTTGAGTTTTTTCTTCCACCATTTTTTGCAGATTCTCATTAAAGTATTGGAGTTCTTTTCGTTGGGCTTCTACCAGTAGATGTACTTCGATGCGTTTAAGAAGCAAGGGCGGTTGAAACGGCTTGGTAATATAATCAATGGCTCCAAGTGAAAGCCCTGTAAGTTCATCGTCCGATTCACTTCTGGCGGTTAAAAAAATTACGGGAATCTCTTTAGTTTCAGGTTTGGATTTAAGAATTTTTATAGCTTCGTAGCCGTTCATTTCCGGCATATCTACGTCAAGCAGTATTACGGCAGGGTTGTTGCTTTCCAACAGACTGAACATTTTTTCCGCCGAAGGGCAAGTGGCTACAGTATATTTTTCCGCTAATACGTTTTTTCCAATTCGCAGATTCGCAGGATTATCGTCTACCAAAAGAACAAGTTTTTTTTCGTCTTCCATTTTCCCCCCTTTATCCGTTTAATAATTCATTAATTATTTTAATAGCATTGTCAAATTCTGTCATTAGCGCTTCATCGGAAATTTTATTCAACGCTTCTCTGGTTTTTGTATCCAGCGGTTTTTGATTGAGTTCTTCAAGAAGCCTGTCAATGTCGGCGGGTTTTTTGGCTTCTAGGGCTGAGGCAAGCTCTTTAAATAATGGGGAATAATTAACAGGTAATGATAGGTTAGGGGTATTTTCAGGCTCTTTATGTTCCAAGGCTTTCTCGATATTGTGTACCAGTTCTGTAAGTTGCTGTACAAAAATAGACAGATTTTCGCGGATAAAAGCCATATCCGTGGCTTTTCCTGCAGCTTCAAGCTCTGCGGCTTGTGAAGAAACATCATTTGCGCCTATGCTTGCCAATGCGCTCTTTAGCGCGTGAATATTGGTTACAAATTGATGCAAGTTGTCAGCCTCAGGCGTTTTTTGCAGTAAATGCATTCTGTCTCGCGCGTCTTTGCATAACAGAGACAATACTTGAATATAAGATGTTAAAGTTCCGCCTGTCATTGTGATGCCTTTAGCCGTATCAACACCTGAAATTGAAAGCAATGCGTTCCCTATGCCAAGCTCAGGGGACGAATGGGAATGCGCTTCCTGAGTCTCTAAAAGGGAGCTTTGCTCTCTGGCGTCTTCCGGTATCCAGCGGTTAAGAATTTCATCTAACTTGGAAACATCTATGGGCTTGGAAATAAAATCGTTAAATCCGTTTTCAATAAACATTTCCCTCATGCCTACAACCGCATTAGCAGTTAATGCAATGATAGGAATTTGCTGGCGCAAATTCCTATCATTGCTTCGAGTTTCACCTGCGGTGAAACTCGTGCTGTTTTTTTCTTTTTTTTCTTTTTGCTCTTTTTCCCATGTTCGGATAGCGGCTGTTGTTTCTATTCCGTCCATTCCGGGCATCATGTGATCCATGAATACAATGTCGTATTCGCGTTTCTCGGAAACCGAGCGTTTTACCAATTCTATGGCTTGTAAACCGTTCATGCAGGTATCAACTGTAGCATGATAGGGGGTAAGGAGTCCTTCAACTACTTTAAGATTAGTCGCTATATCATCTACCACCAAAATTCGCGCGCGGGGGAAGCAGAAGCGGATTACATCGGAACTTTTGATATAATCTTTACTGTCCGTTTTGCCGTTAAGAATATTGGCAATCGACAAAGACTGTACAGGTATCGATACAAAACGTACGCCGGGTATGTAGGCTTCTGTTCCCCATTCTACCATCAAAGCCATAGGCGGTTTTTTCCCTTTGTAAAAAACAGAGTCGCTTTGTTCCATGATAGGATTTATTTTTTCATAAAGACCATAGCTGGAAAATACATAGAACCATTCTTCACGATACAGAGCGGCGGCAAAATCATCTTGATTTGTTACCAAAGTATAAGGAATGTTTAAGTTTTCCAGAGTCCAGCATACCGCTCCGGCATAGACGGATCTGCCTTCATATACAAGTATCTTTTTTTTCTCTGCTTCCTCTACTACGGCGAATGGACCTTCCGATTCAATTCCTTGCGGGATAACCGCCGTGAATACGCTTCCTTTGCCGTATTCGCTTTCCATGCTTATATCTCCGCCCATAGCGACGCACAGTCGTTTGGTAATAGCAAGCCCCAGTCCCGTTCCCTCGATACCCTGATTTTTCTTTGTGTCCATTTGGGCAAATTCTCTAAAAAGTTTTTTCTGATCCTCTTGTCTTATTCCTTTTCCGGTATCGGCTACCGCTATCCTGAGCCAAACCTTTTTGTCGTCTCGTTTATCCGTGGTAATGGTTAAACCGATATGACCTTTTTCCGAATATTTTACCGCGTTAGTCAGAAGGTTAAGGAAAATTTGGCGCAGACGTACCTCGTCCCCGATAAGGCTGTTAGGAATACTCCCGTCTATGTTTGTAAAAAAACGTATCGGCTTCTCCATAAGCCGCATACGAATAATATTGATAGTATCATTGATCAAAGATGAAAGCCGATAATTGGCGGGAACAATTTCCAATTTACCGCTCTCAATTTTAGAGAAGTCCAGAATGTCGTTGATGATTGACAAAAGATTCGCGCCCGCCTGTTTGATTGTAAGGATATGATCCTTAACTGTCTCTTGTCTGTCTTCGCGCAAGGCAAGTTCCGCCATGCCGATAATGGCGTTCATTGGCGTGCGTATTTCATGGCTCATCTTTGCAAGAAATTCATCTTTGGATTTTGAAGCGGCTTCGGCTTTTTCTTTTTCATGCCGCGCTTCTACAGCTTCCAATTTTAATTGTTGAACCTGATTCAGATGATACAGCGTTTCCCGCAGTCTGAGCGAAAGATGGGCTATTTCATCATAACTCTGGTACTGTTCAAACTGAACGTCCAATTTACCGTTTGCCAGTTGTCCTGCCGCTGACCCAAGTTCCGCAAGTGGGACGGCTATAGACTTAGTAACGGTAAGCGCCAGCACAACAGATACAATTAATGACATTACCACCAGCGTCAGCATTAAGTATATGTTAAACGAAGCTCTTTCATTATTCTCTTTCATTTTGACATCAGAGTATTCAAGATTTTTTATAAAGCCGACATTTAGGTAATAAGTAAATGTATTAAAAATGGGAGTAAGCCTGTTTATATACACAGAAAGCGCTTCTTCACTGCGCCCTTGCTCCACCAGATCAAAAATTTCATTAGTCAAAGGAGTATAGGCATCTGTGTAAATTTCCAGTAAATTTGACATATCCTGCATTTCACCGGGCGTAAAAACATCGCTGAATTGATCCTGAATCGCAATATATTCTTTTAGCCTCGTTAACAAATGATCTGCGTGTTCTTTTGTTGTCTGTATAACATAACCGGTAAGCGTACTATCGCTTATATACAGCATATTAAATAAACCGTAATCAACAAAAACATTGCTGTCGTAAATATCGTTTAATATAGAAACATTGTGTATCGTCTTAACCGATAAATTTCCGATAGAAGAAAGACTTGCGAAACCTGTCAATCCTACGATAAACGTAAAAAAAACTACAATAAAGAATGACAATAATAATCGCGTTCCAATTCGGAATTTTCTTAACATTAATCAGATACTCCGCTATAGGCTCAATTTCTCATAGGTGGAGTATTCTCCGCCTTCTAAATGAATAATATATACATTAGTGTGAGGATTGTTGTTTTCGTCAAATCGTATATGTCCTGTTATTGAATCAATTTCATTTTTCTTAATAGCGGAAATAACAGCGTCCTTATCGACGCCTCCCGCTTTCTTTATTGCTTCCGATAAAATATATACGCAGGTGTAAGCGGTCGCCGAACCTGACAACGGCATTTGAGAGAAGCAGTCAAAATATTTTCTGACAAATTGCACAACATTCGCGTCCTGATCATCAAATGAAAAAGGAGCCGAATAATAAATATTTTTCATTGTGTCAGGATTGTGTATATACGCCAAAAGTCCGTCCCATGCGTCCGAGCCCAATATTGGCGTATTAATAAGACCGACTTCATAAGCGGTATTAGCCAATTTTGCGGCGGGAACATAATCTTCGGGGCAAAAAATAACATCGGGAGGATTATCCGCATATTTGCGCAAAATACCCGCAAAATCATTCCATGTTGAATATGGCTCTTCCGCCATAATGTGTCCATCTCGTTTTATAAAAGATTTGGTAAAAATTTCAACTACCCGCCTAAAAGAGTTATTTGTATTGTTAATAAAAACGACCGCTGTTTTTGCGTTTAGCGAGTTACGTGCAAAGTAAGCCATTGCTTCAGCTTGATAATCGTCAATAAAAATTGCCCTAAAAACATTTTTTCTGCCCTTTGTTACATCGGGGTTTGAGGCGGTAGGCGAAATAACAGGTATGCCGTCTTTTTCAGCCGCATTAGCGAGCGCGATTGTTACGCTGCTGTAGCTGGAGCCGATAATGGCGGCAACATCTTTTTCTTTTAATTTGTTGTACTGTTGTACGATATATTCCTCGTCTCCGCGGTCGTTTAATACAATAACATCCAGCTTTTTCCCCATTATACCGCCGTTTTCATTGATTTCTTTTTTGGCAAGATATAAACCATTAAGCGCGCGAAAACCTTCGTCCGAGTCTTCGCCTGTAAGCGGTAAAAGCGCACCTATGGTTATATATTTCTGTTTTGCCGATTTTGCGGCGCAGCTATTTAAGGCAATTATGGTAACAGACAAAAACAAAAAACAGATTATTTTAACAAGGTTATTGTTTTTTTGCACGATGTTTTCTCCTTTCTATTTTGTCTGCGCCGGAATCAGACTATTAATTATTTTCAGGGCGTTGTCAAATTCGGTTATTAGCACTTCATCGGAAATTTTTTCCAGAGCTTCTTTTGTTTTTGAATCCAGCGGTTTTTCGCTTAACGTTGTGATAATGCGGTCAATGTTAGCCGGATTCTTTTTCTTTAAAGCCTCGGCAAGTTCTTTAAATAATGAAGAATGATCAATAATTGATGATGGGGTGGAGCTATTTTCGCTATCGCTTTTGTTGTTATCCAAAAATTTATTTATATCGCGTGTCAATTCCGTAAGTTGTTTAGCAAAGTCTGGCAGATTTTCGCGGATAAAAGCTATATCTTTTGCTTTGCCTGTGGCTTCAAGCCCTGCCGCGATAGCGGAAAATTCTCCCGCTCCAATGCTTGCCGAGGCTGCTTTAAGCGCGTGAAACTGGGTTACCAGTGAAGGCAGGGTTTCTTCGGAGGGCATGGTTTGCATTAAAGGCAGCCTGTCTTTCGCGTCTTTGCTGAATATTTTTAATACATTCTTATAAGAGGCTAAAGTTCCGCCTGTCATTGCGATACCTTTTACCGTATCAATCCCAGGAATAGAGCATAATGCGTTTTCTTCGCTATGCTCATGGAGCGCATTCCCACTTGCGCCTTGTTCTTGTCTATGGGGTCTAACTGAGTTCTTTTCCTTCTTCTCTCTGGGTATCCAATGGTCAAGTATTTCATCTAATTTGGAAACATCTATGGGTTTGGAAATAAAATCATTAAAGCCGTTCTCAATAAACATTTCCCGCATACCGACAACAGCGTTGGCAGTCAAGGCTATTATCGTTATTTGTTTACGCAGGTCGTTACTTTTTTCTTTTTGTTCTTTTTCCCATGCGCGTATAGCCGCCGTTGTTTCTATTCCGTCCATTTCCGGCATCATGTGATCCATAAATACAATGTCGTAATCGCGCCTCTCTAAAAATGCGCGTTTTACCATTTCTATGGATTGCAAACCATTAAGACAGGTGTCCACTGTCGCCCCGTATGGAGAAAGAAGACCCTCTACCACCTTGAGGTTAGTCGCAATATCATCTACCACAAGAATTCGCGCTCGCGGGAAGGTGAATCTGATTGCGCCGGAATTTTTGATATAACCTCTATCGTCCGCTTTGCCGTTAAGCGCGTTGGCAATGGACAGTGATTGTACCGGTATGGATACAAAACGCACTCCGGGAATGTATGCTTCTGTTCCCCATTCTATCATCAGAGCCAGAGGCGGCTTTTTGCCTCCGCTAAAAGCTGAATCGTCTTTTTCTAAAAGCGGTTTGATCTCTTCATAAAGACCGTATCCGGAAAATATATAGAACCATTCTTCCCTGTACAGAGCGGCGGCAAATTCATCAGAATCAGTTACCATAACATGGGGAACCCTCATATTTTCCAGAGTCCAACATACCGATTTGGCGTAGTTGAGCCTGCCTTCATAGACCAGCACCTTCTTTTTCTCAGGATCTTCTACAACGGCAAAAGGCTCCTGTGAATCAATACCCTGCGGGATAATCGCCGTAAATATACTTCCTTTGCCGTACTCGCTCTCCATGTTTATATCCCCGCCCATAGCAAGACAGAGACGTTTTGTAATTGCCAAACCCAGACCCGTTCCCTCAATACCCTGATTTCTCTTTGTATCCACTTTGACAAATTCGTCAAAGAGTTTTGCCTGATCTTCTTTCTTTATTCCTTTTCCGGTATCGGCTACGGCTATCTTCAGCCAAACCTGTCCTGTTTCCCATTTGTCCGCTGTAATGGTTAAACCGATATGACCTTTCTCTGAATATTTTACCGCGTTAGACAGAAGGTTAATAAGAATCTGGCGCAGACGCACTTCGTCTCCGATAAGATTGTTGGGAATATTTCCGTCGATGTTTGTAAAAAAACGTATCGGCTTTTCCATAATCCGCATACGGATAATGTTGACAGTATCATTGATTAAAGATGAAAGAACATATTTAGCGGGTATGATTTCCATTTTACCGGCTTCAATTTTTGAAAAATCCAGAATATCGTTTATTATTGATACCAGATTATTCCCCGCCTGTTTTATGTCCTGCGCATGACCGCGGGCTTCGCCTGAGATCGATCCCCTAAGCAAAAGTTCCGCCATGCCTGTAATGGCGTTCATTGGCGTGCGGATTTCGTGGCTCATCTTGGCAAGGAAATCGCTTTTTGCCTGAGAAGCGAATTCCGCCTTCCGATGCGCCTCAAGCAGTTGCAGGTTATGTTTTGTCATTGCATTTTCAAAGCGGGCAACGTAAACATTAATAACGATAAACATTAAAAAGATAAGAAACAACATACTAAAAAATACTGTATTCATCGCCTTGTTAAGCGCTAGGAAACCCGGCAGAGGATAACTCACTGCAAGATACCATTCCATGGAAGGGATGGAGTTTACCAGATATATTTTTTTATTGTAGATAAAGCTCTGGCTTTCTCCTGCTGAAAGCCCGTGCGCCGCCTTAATCAATTCTTTTCC